>JBFWRA010000240.1:0-6431 GCA_050249155.1 Isosphaeraceae bacterium
GTGAGTTCAGAAAGGGGAGCACGCCTTCCTGGCCGGCCTGCCAGGGTCCGTTGTCATACATGAACCGGCCATCGTTGTTGGCGAAGCCTCCGCCCGCCTGGTCGAGATCCTGATTGGCCCCGGCGTCCTGGGGATTCCATCTCTGGAAGCCATATTGACCGACGTCCGACGGAACCCAGGACGAGCCCGCGGGCTTGTTCAGGTGCCACTTCCCCTTGTAAATGACGTTGTAGCCCGCGGCCGCCATCACCGTGGCGATGTTCCTCAGGTCACCTGGCAAGGGAAGTTCGACCTGCGGATACTGGGTGTCGGGCATGTCCTCTTCGAGCGTGTACTTGACCCCATGTTGAGCGGGGAAGTACCCACTCATCCAGGTGGATCGCGCCGGCGAGCACATGCACGCGTTGGTGAAGGCGTTCTCGAAACTCAGGCCGTGGCGTTTGAGGCGCGTCAGGCCCGGCAGGTTCCTGGACTCCCACCCCGGCGGAAAATGCTGGACCTTCCGCTCCTGGTCGGTCATGAACAGGACCACGTTCATGCGAAGGCCGTGGCCCGGCGGACGTCCGGCTGCGGCCCCGTTCTCCGCGAGCAGACCAAGGAGTGGTCCCGCCGTCGCGGCGGACGCCATCAACTCACGACGAGTGATCTTCGCATCCTGGTTCATCGATTATCCCTCGCTACCGAATTCCTTGGTGCCACCACGAGGTGACGAACCTGTCGTCACACGATCGTCTCCCTGACCATATGACCTGGCCGTCGATCACGAGAACTCGCGCGTCGTCGCCGATCACGGTCCTTCACCTCCCCTGGAATTCTCCCACAGGTCCTCGAAGAACTCTCTGACGAAACCGACCTTGAGGCTTCCGCCTGGGCGTCTATACTTTCAAAGGGTTCTGAACGAACGAAACGGCTGAAACGCCCGAAGGGGGCGGCCGAGGAAGGCGAAGGGAGATGCCAGGTCCGATTCGCGTGGGGGCCGTGAGTTATTTGAACGCGAAGCCCCTGTATCATCGTCTCGAGGAATTCGCGCCCGAGGCGTGTCTGGAGATGGACTTGCCCAGTCGTCTGGCGGACCGGCTCGCGGCCGGGGCGCTGGATCTCGCGCTAATTCCCTCGGTCGAGTACCTTCGCGGGGCCTCGCTTGGTTACCAGATCGTTCCCGGGTTCGCGATCGCGGCGAGGGGTGCCGTCAGAAGCGTCAAACTCTTTTGCCGGAAGCCGTTCGGGGAGATCGACCGCGTGGCCCTGGACGCCGGCTCGAGAACCAGCCAGGCGCTGTCGAGGGTCTGGCTCGACGCGGCGCACGGGGTGCGTCCCAGGCGGATCGAGACGTTGCCGATGGGGGTTCCCATCGAGGAGAGCACCGCCGACGCGGTCCTTTTGATCGGGGACCGGGCGATGTCCGTCTCCCACGAGCCTTACGTCGCGGTGGTCGACCTGGCGGAGGCCTGGCGGTCCCTGACGGGCCTGCCGTTCGTCTTCGCGCTCTGGGTCGTCCGGGCCGGCGTCGACCTGGGGGACCTGCCCGAGGCCCTGGCGCGTTCGCGATCGGAAGGGCTGGCGAACGCTCGCGATCTGGCGGCCATTCACGGACCACGCCTCGGCCTGGACGAGGCGACCTGTTACGATTACCTGACCAACGTCCTGTCCTACGACCTGGGTGAGCCGGAGGTCGCCGGCCTGCGCCGGTTCGCCCGGATGGCGGCCCGACTGGGGCTGGCCCCCGAAGGAGTTGAGCTTGTCTTCCACCGTCGTTGCGATCTCGCGGCGCGCCGTTGACGGCCATCGGTTAACGTTCGACGAAGGGGTCACCCTCCTTCGCGAGGGAGATCTGCTGACTCTCGGCCGCGCGGCCGACGAGGTCAGTCGAAGGCTCCATCCCGAGCCGTACCGCACCTACAACATCGACCGCAACGTGAATTACACCAACGTCTGCGCCGCGGTTTGCGACTTCTGCGCGTTCTACCGAAAGGTTGGCGACACCGAGGCTTACGTCCTGGATCGAGACGTCCTGCTTCAGAAGGTGCGCGAGACCTTGGAACTGGGAGGCGACCAGATCCTGCTTCAAGGCGGACTTCACCCGGACCTGCCTCTGGAGTGGTACGAGGAATTGCTCCGCGACGTCAAATCGAACTTCCCGAGCGTCAATATCCACGGGTTCAGCCCTCCGGAAATCCACTTCTTCCACAAGAAGTTCCGGATGCCGCTGGTCGAGGTGTTGAGCCGGCTCAAAGACGCGGGACTGGGAAGTCTGCCGGGGGGCGGCGGGGAAATCCTGGTCGACCGGGTTCGCAAGGCGATCACCCGAGGCAAGGTGCTGACCGACGACTGGTTGAACGTCCACCGCGTCTGGCACGAACTGGGAGGCCGATCCACGGCCACCATGATGTTCGGCCACGTCGAAACGCTGGAAGAGCGGATCGAGCACCTGGAGCGGATTCGTCAGCTTCAGGACGAGACCGGCGGGTTGACCGCTTTCATCTCCTGGACCTTCCAGCCCGAGCACACCGAGATGGCCGACGTCCCGGCGGCCGGGGCGTTCGAGTACCTCCGCGTGCAGGCGGTCTCGCGGCTCTATCTGGACAACGTCGCGAACATCCAGTCCTCCTGGGTCACCCAGGGTCCGAAGATTGGTCAGATCGCCCTCTTCTTCGGGGCCAACGACATGGGTTCGCTGATGATCGAGGAGAACGTGGTCTCCTCGGCGGGGACGGTCTACCATCAATCCGTCGCCGAGCTGCGCCGATCGATCACCGAGGCTGGCTTCATCCCTCGCCAGCGGAACGTGTTCTACGAATACGTGGACGCCGAGCCCGCTCCCGCCCTGGCGGGGGTCTGACGACCGACCACCTCGTCCCCACCGCCGAGGACGCGCCGGGAGCCGGCCAAACGGACGTCGGCGGGGCGGGGTTGCGGCGCGACCGCCGGTTCTCGATTATGGAGCTACGCTTGGGTGTCGCGGCCAGCGCGCCCGGAAGCCGCGCCACACGACCGCCACGAGTCCATCCCAGGCCGACGAGGGGCCCCGCGTGATCCAGGTCGAGCACTTGTCCAAGCGATTCCTCGACTACCAGCGGGGCTGGGTGTCGGCCGTCGACGACGTCAGCTTCGAGTGTCAACCGGGTGAGGTCTTCGGACTCCTTGGACCCAACGGCGCTGGCAAAACGACCACGCTTCGAATCCTGAGCACCGTTCTCAAGCCGACCGGCGGCCGCGCGCTGGTGGCGGGCCACGACGTCGTGGCCGACCCCGAGCAGGTCCGGGCCCACATCGGCTACATGTCGGCCAGCACCGGCATTTACGACCGGATGACCGCCTGGGAACTCGTCGAGTACTTCGGGAGGCTTTACGGCCTGACCGGAGACCATCTCAAGGCGCGGATGGAGACGATCTTCGACTGGCTCCAGATGAACGACTTTCGCGACACCCTGGGTTCGAAGATGTCGACCGGGATGAAGCAAAAAGTGTCGATCGCCAGGACCATCGTCCACGACCCGCCGGTCCTGATCTTCGACGAGCCGACTTCCGGCCTGGACGTCCTGGTGGCGCGGAACGTCCTGAACAAGATTGGCGAGCTTCGCGAGGCGGGCAAGACGATCATCTTCTCCTCGCACTCGATGCATGAGGTCCAGAAGCTCTGTTCGCGCCTGGCCATCATCCACAAGGGCCGAGTCCAGGCCGAGGGCACTCCCGTCGAGCTTCTGGAGCGTCACGGCCAGCCCGATTTGGAGGAGCTGTTCTTTTACCTCGTCGAGCACGCCAGGACCCCGGACGTCGGGGCCTCCACGGCCACGTCCTGGGACGGTTGATCCATTCATTCCTGACAGAGTCCGGGGCGATTTCATGCGGATTCACTGGTCGAACGTCTTGGTGATCTTCCGCAGGGAGCTTCGCGACCAGCTCCGCGACCGCCGGACGCTGTTCATGATCTTCGTGCTGCCGATGCTGCTCTACCCGATCCTCGGGATCGGCGTGGCGCAGCTCTCGGCCGCCTTCGAGCAAAAGCCCAGGGCGGTGGTCGTCGTCGGGGCGGAATACCTCCCCGCCGATCCTCCGTTGCTGAACGAAGCCGGCGACCGTTTCCACCTCGCTCTGTTCGATCGCGACGACGACGTGGCCAGACTGCTGGTGCGAACCGAGCCGGCCGACGGCCCGTGGTCCGACCCGGCTTTTTGCGAACGCGCCACGCGCCGCGGCGTGGCCGACGCGGTCGTGACACTCCCTGCCGACCTCCGCGATCAGATCGAGGCGAAGAAAGACCCGAGCGTCTCGATCGTGTACGACAGCGCCGACGAGAAGAGCCAGATCACCTACCTCCGGCTCGACAAGGTGCTGGACCGCTGGAAGGAGTCGCTGGTCGCGCGTCGGCTTCGACAGGACAACCTGCCCAAAAGCTACACGCGGCCGATCAGCGTCAAGCCGATCGACGTGGCCACCGAGGCGGAGTTGGGGAGCAGCCTCTGGGCCAGACTCTTCCCTTTCCTGCTGGTGATGATGTCCCTGACCGGCGCGTTCTATCCCGCGGTGGACCTCTGCGCCGGGGAGAAGGAGCGGGGGACGATGGAGACCCTGCTGATCAGCCCGGCGTCCCGCGCCGAGATCGTGCTGGGCAAGTTCTTCACGGTGTTCACCGCGAGCGTGGCCACGGCGCTCTTGAACCTGGTGGCGATGGCCCTGACGGGCTTGCAGCTCGCCAGGCAGATCGCCGCCCCCGCCCCCGGAGCGGGGCCCGCCCCGCGACGAGCCGTGGCCTTGCTCGCTCCTCCCTCGATCGAAACCGGCTTCTGGATCTTGCTCCTGCTGATTCCCCTGGCCGTCTTCTTCAGCGCTCTTTGCCTGGCCCTCGCGGTGCTGGCCAGGAGCATGAAGGAGGGTCAGTATTACATGACCCCGCTCTACCTCGTCTGCCTTCCCCTGATGTTGCTCTCGCTGACGCCCGGGATCGAGCTCAACCTGTTCTACAGCCTCGTCCCGGTCACCGGGGTGGCGCTTTTGCTCAAGGTCTTGATCCAGGGAGACTACGTGACCGCCGGCCAGTACTTCTTGCCGGTGCTTTTGCCCACCGTGATGTACGGCGGTATCGCCCTGCGCTGGGCCATCGATCAGTTCCAGCGAGAGGACGTGCTCTTCCGCGAGGCGGAACGGTTCGACCTGCGGGTGTGGCTCAAGCACTTGCTCCGCGACAAGGAATCGACGCCCAACGGAGCCGAGGCGCTGTTCTGCTTCGCGTTGATGCTGACCTCCGCGTGGTTCCTGATGCAGTACCTGGCGGTCGCCGGCCTGGCGAGTTCCACCGCGGGCATGGCGGCCGGGCAGATCGCGTTCATCCTGACTCCTCCCGTCGCGATGGCCTTCCTCCTGACCTCGTCCCCGCGACGGACGCTCAGGCTCCATGCCTCGAAGCCCCGTTACCTCCTGCTGGCGACGGGGCTCGCCCTGACGCTCAACCCGATCGTCAACGAACTCCGGCCGGTCGTGGAGCGGTTCTTCCCGATGTCCGCCGAGTTGAAATCCGCGCTCGAACAGATGATGACCAACGTGCCCAGCCTGGGCACCGCGATTCTCCTGTTCGCGGTCATCCCCGCCATCTGCGAGGAATTCGCGTTCCGGGGCTACATCCTCTCCGGCCTGGAGCGGAGCTACTCGACCCGGACGGCCATCCTGTTCTCGGCGCTGCTGTTCGGGTTCATGCACGTGTTGCTCAGCCTGTTCCAGCAACTCTTCAACGCCACGTTGCTGGGAATCGTCCTGGGCCTGCTCGCGGTCCGAAGCCGGAGCATCCTCCCCGGCATCGTCTTCCACCTCCTGAACAACGGCCTGGCGGTGGCGATGGCCACCTGGGTCGGCACGTCCTCCGGCAAGAACTGGGCGGGCCTGCTCTATCGCGATCCCGAACAGACGCTCTACCATCGTGGCCTGCTCGTGGCCGGGACGGTCGCGGCGGCCATATTGCTGGTCGTCCTGTATCGGGGCGACTCGGGGCTGGAAAAGCCAGGCCCGGTTCCCGCCGACGACGCCTTGCCCCAGCCTGGTTGAGAGGCCCAGCCGCCGATCTCACCCCAGTCAATCCGAAGGCGAAACGACCTCGCGCCAACGAGCGGGGACCGCGTTCCAGGCGGTTTGATAAGTCGCTTCCAACGGAACCAGAACGTGGCCGCCAGGGACCAGGAACAGGGGCATGTCGGGTAAATCTTGACCGACGCCGATCGGTTCGACGAAGGCCCGAATCGTCGCGCCCGATTCGTACGAGGCGAGCGTCAGCGGCATTCCCGCGGGAGCGACGTGGGACTCGTCGCCGGTCAGGTCTTCCCAGATCCGTCCGTGAAGCCCTCGCGGATCGCGAGCCGTCGGTGGCTGGAGGTCAAGAATCATCACATGCACACGATTCGCGAGCAACTCGAGGGTCTTCCGCGCGAAGTCGTCCAGCGCCT
>JBFWRA010000241.1:0-6426 GCA_050249155.1 Isosphaeraceae bacterium
GCGGAAGCGACCGCTCGGGTTCTGGCCGAAGGGAACGCCCGTCCCTCCCGACCCGCCCGAGGAAGTCGCCGAGCGCGCCAGGGACGAGGCCGAACTGGCCGAATTGCGCCGGAGACGAGCCGCCTCGGCCGACCCCGAAAAGGCGCTGGAACAGGAGCGCAAGCGACGCTGGGAGGCCAGCAAACAGCGCAGGGCCGAGGCCAGGGCGAGGAAGGCCGAGGCGCTTCGCGATCGCCGAGACGCCTGGGAGGCTCGGCGCGCGCTGGGGATCGTCCACGCCGGCCCGGGAGACAGCGGTGGCCTCCAAGGGTCCGCCAGCGACGTCGAGGCGCTGACCCGCCGCGGGCTGCCGGTCCTTCACACGGCGGCCGACCTCGCCAGCGCGATGGACCTGGAATTGAAAACCCTTCGCTGGCTGACCTACCATCGCCGGGGTGCCACGGTCGTCCACTACCACCGTTACGAGATCGCCAAGAAGACCGGTGGAGTCCGACACATCTCCGCCCCCAAGCCCGCGCTGGAGTTCGCCCAGCGCTGGGTTCTCGACATGATCCTTCGAGAGCTCGACCCCGAACCCCAGGCGCATGGGTTCGTCCCCGGCCGGTCGATCACGACGAACGCGGCACCCCACGCGGGCAAGGCCGTCGTCGTCAACATGGACCTTCGCGATTTTTTCCCCTCGATCACCTTCCGAAGGACGAAGGGACTCTTCCACAGACTGGGATACGGCGAACAGGTCTCCACGGTCCTGGCGCTCCTCTGCACCGAGCCCCCCCGCGTGCCAACGTCCATCGACGGCAAGACGTACCACGTCTCCCTCGGGGCCAGGGTCCTCCCCCAGGGGGCCTGCACCAGCCCCGCCATCACCAACGCCCTCTGTCGCAAGCTCGACCGCCGACTCGACGGTCTGGCGCGTCGACATCACTTCACTTACACACGATACGCGGACGACCTGACCTTCTCCGGCGACAACGTCCGGGCCGTCGGCCGGCTCCTCCGGAGCGCCCGTTCCATCGTCCAGGCGGAGGGGCTGACCGAACACCCCCGCAAGACCCGCGTGATGCGACGTTCCGGCCGTCAGGAAGTCACGGGGCTCACGGTCAACGATCGCCCGACCGTTCCCCGTTCCCAGCTTAGGCAACTCCGGGCCATCCTGCACAACTCAGCCCGTTTCGGGCTGGAGAGCCAGAACCGGGACGGACGGGCGAACTTCGCCGCCTACCTGCGCGGCAGGGTGGAGTACGCCTGCATGGTCGACCCCGCCAAGGCCCTCGCGCTTCGCGAAGCGCTGGCCCGCGCCCTTCGGGGCCCGGATCGGGTATCATAAGGCGCTTCGGGGCCCCCTCCTCCGGGTCCCTACCCGCCCCTGACCCCATCCGGGAGTCCTCGCCATGACGAAACGCCTTCACATATTGACGATCGTGGTTCTTCTCGCGTCCCATGCGCGCGCCGCCGACCCACCGCCCCCGCCGGTGTTCAAGGTCGGGTTCGCCACGCGCGATATCACGCCCGATCTCGGGATGGAGGCCCCCGGAGGTTATGGTAAGGCGTACCACCGGACCTTCCACGACCCGTGCAAGGTTCGGGCCTCGGTCTTCGACGACGGCGCGTCCCGCGTCGCGGTCGTCGGGATCGACGCCCTGGGCATCCGCCGAGAAACCGTTCTGAAGGTTCGCGAGGCGATCGAAGCGAGCACGGGCATTCCCGCCGCGTCGATTCTCATTGGCGCGTCGCATTCGCACTCGTCGGGCCCGATCGTCTGGACGATGCCTGGAGAATATGACCACGCTTCCGATCTGGTCAAGTCGCTCGCCTACGATCAGTCCACGAATGTGGACATGAAGTATTTGGAGCGTGTCGAGAACGCGCTGGTCGAGGCCGTCCGCGAGGCCGACGCCCGCCGAACCCAGGCGATCGCCGGGGCTGGCAAGGGGATCGAATCGACCGTCGCCTTCAATCGGCGATTCCTGATGAAGCATGGCGGAGCGGTCACCCATCCCGGCCTGGGCAACCCGGAGACGGTCGAACCCGCCGGCCCCGTCGATCCGGAGGTTGGGGTGATTGGCGTCTGGGACGCGAAGAAACCCGGCGAGCTTCTTGGCTGCGTCGTCAACTTCGCCTGCCACGCGACGACCAGTCCCGGCGGCATCTCGGCCAACTATATTTATTATTTGGAAAAGGTGATCCAGGGTTATTACGGAAAGGACGCGGTGGTGGTCTTTCTGGCGGGCGCGTCTGGCGACGTGACGCAGGTCGACAATCAGAGCCCGTTCGTCAACCCGCCGCCGGAGCGCTGGGCCCAGCTCGTCGGCGGCAAGGTCGGGGCCGAGGCGCTGAAGGTCTTGCTCACCGTCGAGCCAGGCACCCTCACGCCGTTGGCCTCGAAGTCGAAGGTCTGGATGATCCCGAGGCGAGTCCCCGACCCCGACCGCGTGAACGCGGCCCTGGCGACGGTCCAGGGCGACCGCTCCAAGGTGGACCCCGCCGAGTGGACGTTCGCCAAGGAGACGGTCCTTCTCGACGCGCTGATCCGGAAGTCGCCCGAGGTCGAGGTGGAGGTCCAGGCGTTGCAGATTGGGCCGGTCGTGCTGGTCAGCGACCCCGCCGAGTATTTTTGCCGATTCGGGCTGGAGATCAAGGAACGAAGCGGGTTCCCCCTGACGTTCCCCGTCTCGCTGGCCAATGGTTGCGTCGGGTACGTTCCGACCGAGGACGCCTTCGGCCCGGCCGGCGGGGGTTACGAAACCCGGCTCACCAGCTACAGCAACCTCGTCATTGACGCGGGAACCCAGATGCGTGACGTGGGGATTGAACTGGCCCGTCAGCTCAAGCCTGGGAAGTCGCCCGAGCCACCCCGCCACCCTCCGTTCACTGGCAAGCCCTGGTCTTACGGCGACGTCCGCCCGCAGTTGAAATGAGCCTGAGGCGACGTCCGCCGCGTCACCCCCAGGGCGGACGCTGAGACGAGGCGACCTCCCCATCGAAATCCGCCTCGCATACAATACCGAGAGGGACGTGACGTCGCCTTGAATCGTCCGTGAGTGTCGATCCCAAGCCAATCACGAAACCCCGACCCCAAAGGGAGCCCTTGATGACCACTCGCCCCATCGTGAGTTGCCTGGTGGTTTTCGTCGCGATCGCCTGCGCCACGGTCGCCCGGGGCCAGGACAAACCCGACGTCGAGACCACGAAGGACGCCCCCGCCACGGAGCCGGAAAAGGAAAAAGCCGCGGCGAAACCCAAGATCGAGGTCGCGACCCTCGGGGGCGGCTGCTTCTGGTGTACCGAGGCGGTGTTCGAACGGCTCAAAGGAGTCAAGCAGGTCGTATCGGGATACTCCGGGGGGCACGTTCCGAATCCAACCTATGAAATGGTCTGCTCCGGCCTGACGGGACACGCCGAGGTCGTTCAGGTTCAGTTCGACCCCTCCGAGGCCAGTTATGAAAAGATCCTGAGACTCTTCTTCGCCAGCCACGACCCGACGACGTTGAACAGCCAGGGCCCCGACTTCGGCACGCAGTATCGATCAATCATTTTTTATCACACCGAGGAACAACGCCAGACGGCGTTGAAGGTCTACAAGGACCTGACCGCCCGCAAGGCGTTTCGCGGCCCGATCGTGACCCAGCTCGAACCGTTCCAGTCGTTCTTCGCCGCCGAGCCCTACCACCAGAACTACTACCGAAACCACCCCAACGTGCCTTACAGCCAGACCTACATCACGCCCAAGCTTCGCAAGCTGAAGGGAAAGTGAACCCAGGGGCCATGAGACTCGGTCTCCAAGATCACTTGACAGAAGTTCAGATCAACCGTCATGATCACCCCTGCGGCGGTGGGGCTCCAAGAGGGTGGCGCGGCCGACGGAATGGTGCGAACCAGTTCTAAGGCGAGGTCACCTCTCCGGGGTTACCCCGGGGGAGTTCAATATCGGGACAACTCGGCGCGTGAGCGAAACTCCGCGTTCCGCGGAGGACCGCTCACGCCGGACCAGACCGGTTGGAGCACCCGCCGCTGCGTTCCTCCGTCACACCCCATCGTCGGTTGGTCAAGGGCATCGCCGAGGGCCTGACGCGGGGCCCCTGGCGCGTTGAGGCCCTGGCCAAGACGCTCGGCGACCTGACCGGACGTCGAGGAGGTTGGCGGTTGCCGCTGGCCAGGCGACTGATCGGAGAATTCGGCGAGGGTCCTCGCCCGATCACGGCGAAAGTCGCCCGATTCCTTGGCCAGGACACGGGACTGGCCCGGGTCAATGGCCGTCAGCGTCTCCATCTGGTGGGCGCGCTGACGGGCCCTCCCGTGATGTGGCCGACGCCGGGCGCACCCGAAGCTTGGGACGTGCCGGTGATCGTGACGCCGGTGGACCTGGCGAGGTTTCTGGGACTGGAACCGCCGGAACTGGATGGATTCGCGGATCTCCAGGGGCGTGCCAGAGGGGCCCGATCTGGAGCCTCGAGGCACTATGACTATGTCTGGCGGGCCAGGGCGTCCAGCACCGCCCGGCTGATCGAGGCGCCGCGGTTCCGGCTCAAGCAGGTCCAGCGCCTGCTGCTCGAGGCGATTCTCGCGCGGATTCCCACGCATGAGGCCGCGCATGGGTTTTGCCCTGGGCGGTCGATCGCCACGTTCGCCGCGCCTCACGTCGGCCGTCCCTTCGTTTTGACGATGGACCTCCGCGACTTTTTTCCGAGCGTTCGCGGAGCCCAGGTCGTCGCGACGTTTCTCACCGCGGGTTACCCCGAACCGGTCGCGCGCCGACTGGCGGGGATCTGTACCAACCGCGTTCCGAGAGAGGTCTGGGAATCGTGCCCGAACCGCGGGGAGGGTCCGGCCGCCTGGCGGGCGGTTCGGCTTTCACTCGCTCCGCATCTGCCACAAGGCGCGCCCACGTCCCCCGTCCTGGCGAACCTGGCCGCGCACCGGCTCGACGCCAGGCTCACTGGTTTGGCCATGGTCTCGGACGTGCGCTACACTCGTTACGCGGACGATCTGGCGTTCTCGGGAGGCGAGCGGTTCGCCCGGACCTGGCGTCGGTTCGCCACACACGTCGCCGCGACGGTCCTGGAGGAAGGATTCGAGGTGAACCACCGCAAGACCCGGGGCATGCCCCAGGGTGTCCGGCAACGGGTCGCCGGAGTCGTCGTCAACGACCACCCCAACGTCAGCCGGGACGAGGTCGACCGGCTGAAGGCCACGCTTCACAATTGCCTGACCCGAGGCCCGGCGAGCCAGAACCGCGACGGCCACCCCAACTTCCGGGCGCATCTGGCGGGACGGGTCGCGCACGTCGCCATGCTGAACCCCGACCGGGGCGCGGCGCTCCGGTCGGTTCTCGATCAGATCGATTGGTGACGCTCCCCACGAGGCGAAGGCGACCGACCGTCAGGAGTTCTCGGCCTTGGTCTGGGACGACGCGGTCGACTCCTCCGCCTTCAGGTTACGGACATGCTCGCGCATCTCGCGACGTCGCTTGATCCGGTACTTTCGCTGTCGGGTGTTGCGCGCCCGGGAATTCTGTGAACCCATCGCTGCTTTCCTTTCGTCCGGTGCTCTCCCTTTGTGGAGGGTCCGCGTTCGCGGACCGATTAACATACCGAGGGAAGGCTCCCTCGACAAGCCCGATCGCCCCAGCGGCTGTTTATTTCAATGAATGATGCGCCCGAGGCGCGCTTCCTGGGCGGTTCGGACGTCGCGTGGACCGGCTAGAAATCAAATTGATCGATATTCTCTCGATTGAACACGAAGGGCTTGCCAAGGAGGACGTTGTCCCCCTTGATCTCGACCTTGCCGACGCGGCCGGCGCTGATCTCCGTGTCCCCTGGCTTGAGGGTCCCCAGTTTCAGGGCCCTCGCGACGTGGACGGCCAGGTAGCCCAGGTCCATCGAGTTCCAGAGGATCACGCAGTCGGTGACGCCCTCCTTGACGTACCTCTTGTTGTCGTTGGGCAGGCCCAGGCCGATCACCTTGACGTCCTGGCGGCCGGATTGTTTCACGGCCTCCGCGGCACCAGGGACCGCCGGGGTGCAGATCGCCATGATGAGCTTCACGTTGGGATAGGCGTTCATGATGGTGTTGGCCTCGTCGAACGCCTTTTTCTGAAGGTCGTCGCAGGGACGCAGGGCGGCCATCTTCACGTCGGGATATTTCTCCGCCCTGACGCGCTCGATCTGTTTCTGCCATTCGATCATGTTCGACGCGGTGAGGGAGGCCGTGATGATGGCGAATTCCCCCTTGCCACCGAGCACCCTGGCGGCGTTGTCCATGAGCGCCTCGCCGATCCCCTCGGGGGTCGCCTGGTTGACGAAGAAGGTCCTGGCGTCGGGTTCGGCGTCGGCGTCCCAGGTGATGACCTTCACCCCCTTTTCCATCGCCCGCTTCAAGGATGAGGAAATGCCCACGCGATTTTCGACGGCCACCGCGATGACGTCG
>JBFWRA010000242.1:0-6397 GCA_050249155.1 Isosphaeraceae bacterium
GGGAGCTTGCTCCCGCGCCCCGGCCAGCGACTCGCGCTGATTCAGGCCGTTCACCAGCACGGTGTTGTGACTCACGGTCGATCGGTCCCAACCCGAGGGGAGCCCCTGTTGTTCGTCGAGGTCGCCCAGAACGGCGCGTCCGGCGACTCCCAGGCGCATCGCCTGTCGCTGGATTCGATCGGGGCCGGCGGTGTGGAGGCTGCGAAGTTCCAGGTCCAGCGCGTCGGACCCCTCGCCGATCGCGAGCCTGGCGATCCCCGCGCCACCGAGCAGCCCAGGCGATCGGGGGACGTCCCCCCGGGCGGGAGCGGGCCACGATGCCTGAAGGATTTCGGGGGAGGGCGTGTCCGTCAGGACGACCGCGCCGGCCTCTCTGGCGAGGGCGAGTCCGGAGGGCCCCGACCGCTCGTTGACGAGCCTGGCGATCCAGCCGTCAAGCTGGTCGACGACGCGGAGGTGGGCCCTCAGGCTGCCCTGGCACCAGTACCCGTCGTGCGTGAAGCCCCGCGTGGTGAGTCGTTCGAGCCTCGCGAGCCCGTCGCGAAGCATGGCTGGGTCGCGGAGAAGCCTGGCGACGGCGAGAATCCCCCGGGTCGCCTGAAGCGCGGCCTCGTTGAACTCCTCGGGCTGATCGGCGACGAATCGGGCCGAGGCCCGGAACAGGTCGCGCTCGATCGTTCGATGGGGATTGGCGTCCCCGAGCAGGGTGCCGGCCTCGATCAACTCGGGTCGGTCGCGGATCAACGCGTAGGCGATCACAAGATTCAAGGGGACGTCGAGACTGCCGCTCCAGTCCCACTTGGCCGTCTTGTAGCCGATCCGATAGGGGGGGCCCAGGTTCGCCTGCTGGAAGAATTTTGGCGAGCCTGGTTGATCCACGTGCGTGGCGTATTGGGGATAGACCTGGGCGAATCGCAGCACGATCACCGCGGCGAGGGTGGCCAGGGTTTGGGATTCGGCGTCGGCGGAGGGACGGGCGGCCCCCGAGGCGGCGTACAGGGCGGCCTTGGCGAGGAAGACCCGCGCCTGCTCGTCAGCCTTCGCCGCGAGGTAGAGCCGTTCCCCCGCGTGGCGCTGGCGGTTCGGCTCGACCTCGTGGTACGGGTAATGATGGGAAACGCCTGGCAAGACCTCGACGACCTCCTCGGGCACCTTTTTCTTGTCGTCGGCGGCCGGGTACTTGTCGTTCGGAAGCGTGACTCCGCATTTCCGGCAGGTCAGCCCCTTGGGCGTCGCGAGCGACCAGTCGAGAGGCTCGTCGGCTTCCTCGGCGTCGCAGGCGGGGCATCGGCAGAACCGCAGGCCCGCCTGCGTCGGCACGAGTTCGGCGACCTCCTTCGGGGTCAGCTTGAGGAGGGCCTTCGCGTTGGGGCTCGCCCAGAACCGGGTTTGCCACTCCTCGGGCAAGGTGAAACGGGCGAAGGGCTCGGCCGAGTCGTGAATCGGCGGGCCAGCCAGAGCGGGCCAGGGCGTCGCGAGGGCGAGCGACGCCACCCAGACGCGAAACGAGGAGAGGTCATGGGTCATATGCGTGGGGTCCATCCCAAGAGTCGGCCGTCCGGGCCGTGTGGTGGCTGGATGCCGTCCGATCCGATCCGTTCCGATCCAATTCGCTCCGATCAGCCGTGGTCGGGGAGACGACGGAGTTCCGCGTCTCTGTGACCGCGTTCGAGCAGGTAGAGTCCGACCGTGCCGATGGTTTCCCCCTCGGCGAGGCCCACGCCGTCGCGATGGAGTTGGGCGATGGCCAGCAGTGAGAGGCGGTGAGCCTCGCAGGCCAGACCATAGTTTTTCAACTCATGGCTGGTGCCGTCGCTCCAGGGAGCGGCGATCTTGTAGACGGCGGGCTGGCCACAGTTCCGCGAGGAGCACCGAGGCTGGTATTGAAAGCGCGGCGGGTCCTCATCCATGCGCGAAGCTCCTCGTCCCTGGGGAGCGGTCCGTCTCCGAAGGATCGTCCCGGGACCGTCTCTGAAGGCGGCCCGTCGTTGGCTTGTGCGTCGTTCGGAGAGGTACTAGAATCTTAATCTTATGTCCAACAAGGTGCAAGTCTGGCGACGCCTGACCCTCCTGGCGGCCCTGGCGGCGGTCCTGGGCGGACCGATCGTCGGTCAGGCCGAGACGGCCGAGGCGCTGGCGGACTCCCTGGCGGAACTCGCTCAGCCGAACGTGATCGAGCCGTCGGCGAACGAGCCGCCCACCGTCGAGGCCCGGACCGACCCGGCCTGGGAATGCCCCGCGCCGTCGATGGAACGGTCGCTTGGCCTCGCCGTTCTCGCGATTCCCGAACCCTCGCCTGTCGCTTCCGCCCTCGCTTTCCATCGCGATCCTCTTCGCCCGCCCAGTCTGGCGCGGCGGCTCGCCCTGTTCCCGTCTCTCTTGCTGTGACCGGGCCGCGCCTCGCACGGACGATTGGTTCGTACCTCCCGGTTCATTGCGAGACGACAGGAACGATCCCATGATCTCACGGAGCTTTCCGCGCCCTTCCAGGGGCTTCACGCTCATTGAATTGCTGGTGGTGATCGCGATCATCGCGGTCCTGATCGGCCTGCTGCTGCCCGCGGCGCAGTCGGCCCGCGAGTCCGCCCGACGCGCCCAGTGCGCCAACAACTTCAAGCAGATCGGCCTGGCGACGCATCATTACCACGCCACGCACGACACCTTTCCCCCAGGGTACGTCACCCTCACCGAGTCCCCGCGACCAAACAGCCCCGAGACCGGCCCGGGCTGGGGTTGGGGGACCATGATCCTGGAGCACCTGGAACAGCGCCCGCTTTACCACTCGGTGAACTTCGGCTTGCCGATCACCGTTCGGGCGTCGTTCACCGTTCGAACCGCGACGCTCTCCGTCTTTCTTTGTCCCAGCAACTCCGGGGCCGAAGGGCCCGTCAAGCTCTTCGACCCTCAGGGACGTCCGCTGGTCAGCGACCTCTCGCCAGGGCAGTACGTCGCCAGCGCCGGGCAGTGGGAGGTCGAGGAGTTCCCCGACTCGAACAACGGGATCTTCTACCGGAACAGCAAGATCGGCGTTCGCGAGATCACCGACGGCACCAGCCAGACCTTGCTGGCGGGCGAGCGTTCCCGGAACGTGGCCGACGCCACCTGGGTGGGTGTCATCCCCTACTCCGAGGTCTGTACCAACCCGCGCTGGAAGATTTCCGAGTGCGAGACCGCCAACGTGATGGTGCTGGGGCATACCGGTCCCTCACCGGGCGGTCAGGAGTGGGTCGACGTGCCCAACTACAAGGGCGCGGGGGCCGACGATTTCTGGAGCCTCCATCCCGGTGGCTGTAACTTCGCCTTCGCCGACGGCTCGGTCCGCTTCCTTCGCGAGACGATCAACCCCAGGGTCTTCAGCTTCCTCTCGACCCGAGCTGGGGGAGAGGTCCTGAGCGGCGACGCGTTTTGAGGAATACCAACGACGACTCGACCCCCGACCCCCGACCCGATCCGATCGACGTTGACGTTGCCCTGTCCCGGGGGTTCTGCTAACGTCGCGCCGGGTCATGACTTCGCGATGGCGACGGAGCCCCCACGGTGATGGATCACGGCGTCGGCCGATCGGGCTCGACTCGTCCTCGGGTCTGGTTCCTGGGAGACCTCGACGACCCCTGGGTCGTCGCGCTGGCCGACGCGCTTCCCCCCCCCTGGCCGTCGCGTCGGGTCCATTGTCCGAGCGATCTCCCCCACGATCCGTTCGGCCCATTGGGACCGGCGGACGTCCTGGTGATCCACCGGGCGGTGCTCACCAACCATGACGCGGAGAGGATCTCCGAGTGGCGGTCACGCGCGAACCCTCCCCCTCGGGTGATCCTCTGCCATGGTCCTCACGCCCGGGGAACGGACCTGGACCGCTGGAGTGAGCTGGTCGACGTGACGCTCCCCGAGGCCACGGCGTTCGCGTCCCTCGCCAGGCGACTGGGCCTTCCCGCCGGCCGAGACCGCCGCGCGGAATCCATCGCCCAGGGCGTCCGTCCCAGGGTGGCCGTGGTCAGCGGTCACTTCGCGATCCGGCGAATGCTCGTGGAGGCCGTCGAGGCGGCGGGTTACCCGGTGGCGGAGGCCCGAGACTGGTCCGAGGCCCCGGCCGGGGGCCCGGCGGTCTGGGAGGTTCCCGCGCTGGAACCCGGCTGGCCGGAGGAACTCGCCCGCCGATCCCGGCTCGGGCCGGTGATCACGCTCATCGGGTTCGCCGATCGCGAACTCGTCCGGATCGCCAGGAGCCAAGGAGCGGCGGCCTGCCTGGAACTTCCCTTCGACCTGGACGATCTGATGGAGGCCCTGGCGAGGGTCGCCGCGCCTCGGCCCAGGATGGAACCGGCCCATCCCACTCCGCCCCCTCCCGCCTCCTGGCGACGAGCCGAGCGCCCCGCCAGGCTGGTCGAACCGCCGCGCGAGTCCTAGAATTCGGTCTGCCGACGGGTCCGCTCCCGTCCCCCGATCGAGGCGAACATGCCCGAGCCATCGACCACGACGAGCCGAACGGCGACCGGATCGGTCCAGGACCTGAAAGACCTGACCCGACTGATCCAGCGCGCTCCAGGATTTCCAGAGATCCTCGCGGCCCTCAAGAACGGCCACGGCGCGACGATCGACGGGGCCTGGGGATCGGCGGGTCCGCTCGCCGCCGCGGCGCTCGCCTGGCAGGCCCCCACCACCCTGGTCGTCGTCCTGGCCCACGTGGGCGACGTCGACGACTTTCGCGACGATCTGGCCACCTTCTCGGGACTCGCGCCGGAAGTCTTTCCCGCCTGGGAACGTTCTCCCCGCGAAACGGCCGCGTCGGGCCGCTCGGCCGCCGCCGACGAGGTTCACGGCCGTCGCCTGCGCGTGGTCAAGCGGCTCGGAGGAGCCTTGCCCCCCCGTGTCGTCGTGACGACGTTGCAAGCCCTCATGCAGCCGGTCCCGACGCCCCAGGCGCTGGCCAGGACGTCCAGGACCATCCGAGTCGGTGAGGAGGCCCCGATCGATCGGCTGATCGCCTGGCTCGGTTCGATGGGAATGACCCGCGCCGAGGTCGTGGAGGTCGCCGGTGAGTTCTCGGTTCGCGGAGGGATTCTCGACGTCTATCCCCCCGACGGCGCGGAGCCGGTCCGGATCGAGTACTTCGGCGACGAGGTCGAGTCGATCCGGCCATTCGACCCGGAGACCCAGCGCTCGATGGATCGGTGGGACTCGCTGACGATCACCTGCCTGCCCGCCGACGAGTTCGACGACCCGGCCACGTTGGGCCATCTGACCGACGCCTTCCCCGAAGGAACGTGGGTCGCCCTGGTCGAGCCGAACGACCTTCGGGAGGAGGGGAAGCAGTACCTTGGCCGAGTGTCCGACCCCCGCGGGCTTGCCACGCCGGAGGCGACCCTCGCCAGGCTGGTGAGGTTCCCCTCGATCACGCTCTCGACGCTGACCGCCAGTTCGCTGGAAACCTCCTGCCACCTCCGCGTCGAGAGCGTGGAGCGGTTTTCCGGCGAGCTCACCAAGGTCAAGGCGGAACTGGACGGGGCCTCGGCGGGGGATCATGTGCTGATCGCCTGTCATAACCTGGCCGAGGTGGAACGACTCGGCGAGGTGTTCGCCGACACGACCACGGCGCGCGAGGGCAGGCTTGGCCTGATCGTCGGCCGAGTCAGGTCGGGATTCCACATGATCGACGCCCGGACCCTGGTCATCGGCGACCACGAGCTGTTCGCCAGGCCCGACGTCCGACGTCCCGTGACGCGCAGGCGCTACGAGAGCAGGGCGATCGACAGCTTCCTCGACCTGAACGAGGGGGACCTGGTCGTTCACGTGAACCACGGGATTGCACGCTACCGGGGGCTTCATCAGCGCGATCGCGACGGAGGGTTCGACGAGGAGACACTGCTTCTGGAGTTCGCCGAGGGGACGAAGCTCTACGTCCCGATCGCCAAGATCGACCTCGTGCAAAAGTACGTCGGAGGCGGACGCGGCGAGCCTTCGCTTTCGAAGATCGGCTCCAGCGCCTGGGAGAAGAAGAAGGGCAGGGTGGCCGAGGCGGTCATCGACCTCGCCGCGGAATTGATTGAGATCCAGGCCAAACGCGCCAGCCAGCCAGGAATCACCTACCCCGCCGAGGATAGCCACTGGATGCCCGAATTCGAGGCCGCCTTTCCTTATGAGGAGACCCCCGACCAGCTCTCCGCCATCGAGGCGCTGAAGCGGGACATGGCCACGCCTCGACCGATGGATCGCCTGATTTGCGGCGACGTGGGCTACGGCAAGACCGAGGTCGCCATGCGCGCGGCGTTCAAGGCCGTGGACGGCGGCAAGCAGGTCGCGGTGCTCGTGCCCACCACGATCCTCGCCGAGCAACACCATCGCAGCTTTTCCGCGAGGATGGCCGAGTTTCCGTTCACCATCGAGGTCGTCAATCGATTCC
>JBFWRA010000243.1:0-6388 GCA_050249155.1 Isosphaeraceae bacterium
CAGACGACCGCCAGATGGCGACCGTCGGTCGTCTCGCCAAAAGTGATCGGCCGACCGCTCGCCCGACTCCCGACCGTGGTGGAGTCTGGGTCGCTCATGACCTCCTCGACGTCCTGGACTGTGATCCCCCGCTCGGCGATATGGACGACATTCCCATCCGGATCGTCTTCAAGATCCCAGATCAGGTATCCGTCCTCGGCCATGAATGTCGCCTCGTTCGCCCCTTTCGTTGTATCGTACGTCAACGCGATTGATCGGACAACTCTCGGTTCACCTTCCTCCCCAACAAAAAAAGGCGACAAACCGGAGACCAAGTCACACACTCCTTCCAGGCGGAGGAAGGAAGCGGGAATGTGAAGCCTGGCCTGACCCTGATCGGAGTCCGTGGGTTATCCAATCCACCCAAGCAACCGCAAGTTAGGGCGTGGCTTCATTGTGGTTTCGGCATCGCGACGAAGCTGGACCTCATCCGACGATGGGCGTCGGTGACGGCGATGACGTGACGGCGAACCTCCTTGGGGTCGTCTTCCTCGACCGCGTGCTTGAGCCGCTCGACCTTGTCGATCAGCACTCGGGCCTTCATTCGACGGTAGGGGCTGAGCGTCCCCTCGCGGAGGTAGACGCTCACCTGGAGACGGCGGACCCAATCCTGGTAGAGCGGGATGAAGTATTCGGCGTGATCGGCTCCGCCGCTGTTGGCGGCGGAGAGCACCTCGGTCTTGATGATCGTGAGGTCGTCGAGGATTTGCTCGGCCGGCGGGTAGTACGTGTAGCAGGCCAGGACGCTGAAGGCGATCAGCCCGAGAAGCCCCACCCCGCCGAGCACCGGGCCGGGGATGGTGACGTCGAAGCGGGACCGGGGGCGACGGGCCCCGCTCGGGTCGGGGGCGCGTTCGAGCCAGTCCTCGATCCGCCAGCGCCGATCGAGCCGATTCAGGGCCAACCCGAGCAGGCCGATTCCCAGTAGGACGCCGAGCGCCTTGATCTCATGGGGCATCACTTCCTCGGCCAGTTCCTTGCCGACGACCGCGGGGCCGCCACCACCGGGCTGGAACGGGCAGCAATAGATATCAAAGGCGTGCGTGTGGCCGGCCGGCTCGATTCCGCGCGGGGTGAGTGGCCGGTCCATCGCATAGGCCAGGCCGAGGACCATGACGAGCAGGCCGCCGAGCCAGGACGCCGATCGCATCGCCCCGTATGAGCGGGCGATCCAGGCCAACAGGCCGAGGTTCGCCCCGGCGCCGAAGGTCAGGAGCACGAACGCGGCGGCCACCGAGTTGCCGTGCTGGAACATCGAGCCGAGTTGGGCCATCGCGATCATCGGCGTCGCGTAGGCGGGCAAGGCGACCAGTGTCATCTCCAGGGCCGCCGTCGGGTTGTCCCGCTCCATCCGGTGTCCCAGGCTCCCCATGGGCAGGGCGGCGTTGAGCAGGACGACGCCGAGCAGGCCGATCAGGATGTACCCGGTCGTCGGCCCGGCCAGTTCGCGGGCCGCCGCCACCAGCAGCGCGACCATTCGCTTCGGTCCGTACGAGACGGGTGCCGGCGGCGGCTCGGTCGTGGCGTTCTCGGGGAAGACGCGATCGAAGGCGATCCCGACGGCCGTCACCACGCCGAGCGAGGCCAGGGCGAAGCTGAAGATGACCACTGGCTCCGAGAGTGAGAGCCCGTAGAGGACCGAGAGCGGGTTGAACAGTGGCGCCGTCAGCGCGAAGGCGAGGATCGTCCCGCCCGAGAGCCCGACCCGCCGCAGTTCCCGTGCGATCGGGATGACCCCCAGCGAGCAGACAGGCAGAAGCATGCCGATCGCCCAGGCCCTTGGCAGCGCCGATCGCGTCCCGGCACCGAAGAGCCGGCGGGTTCCCTCCGGCCCAATGAGCCGGCGGAAGATGCTGGCGATGACCAGCCCGACGAGGAGGGTCGGCGCCGCCTCGGTCAACGCTTCGGCGAATCGTTGCACGCCGCCCCAGAAGATCGCGTTCATCGTCCCAGCCCCCTCGGTGTCTCGGTGCCTCGATCTCGATCAGTCAGCGTGCTCGCCGCCGGTCACGCCGGCCCCGATGACGGTCCTGGCCACGTCCCGAACCTCGCTGGACGTCTCGCCCGCCTTGTCGGCATCCGCCCGGGGCCTCGGAAACCACGCCGGGTTGGCCTCGTCTCGGAGCCGGCGGACGTCGTTCAGGAACGCCTCGGCCGACGCGAGGCGGTCGCCGACGACAGGTCGTCCGGCGTCAAGGTCGGCCTGTAGCGAGTCGTAGACGGCGAGCAGCCGGGCCGAGAGCGCGTCGACCTGGTTCCAGGGGGCCTCGGGCATGTCGCTGTCGGCGGCGACCTCGGGCAGCCACTTGGCCAGGTCGCGCTGGATCGGTAGCAGTCGGTCATGGACCTCGTCGAGCTGGCCAGCGGAGAGCGCCTCCCGAGTCGCGCCGTGTCCGTCGACGAGTCGCGCGACGGCGTCCGGGAAGTCGCTTGGCCAGTGGGCCGGGTCGACGTGGGCGGCGTGGCCGTGATCATGATCATGGTCGTGATCGTGGTCGTGGTCCTCGGCGCAGCCCGCCATCGTCGTGAGCAGGGCGAACGCGGCGGACAGGCCAAGACGACGGGCGAGGTCGTTCATCGACGATGCTCCGGGGGTGTCAGGCCCGTCGGGCCTTCGGGTACACGGGAACGGGTACGGAATCGAGGATTTCGGTGACGACGCGCTCGGCGGCCTCGGGCTCGATGCCAAGGCGGACGTCGAGCACTGGCCGGGCGAGGGCCTGAACGTCGTCGGGGGTGGCGAAGGCGCGGCCGTCGAGGAAGGCGTGGGCCTGAGCCATCCGCTGCCAGGTCAAGAGCCCCCGGGGGCTGAGGCCGAGCGTCACCTGGCGGTGCCCCCGGGTCGCGGCGGCGAGGTCGACGAGGTACGCGGTCACCATCGGGCCGACCGCCACGCTGGCCACTTGGCCTTGCAAGACCCGGAGGCGACCGTGCCCGATGGGCTCGACGTGGTCGGTGGGCCGATCGGCCCCCGCGCCAACGGCCGCCGTGAGCATCGCCAGCTCGTCGTCCCGCCCGGGGTAGCCGATCCGAAGCTTCATGGCGAAGCGGTCAAGCTGGGCCTCGGGCAGAGGGTAGGTGCCGTGTTGCTCCACCGGGTTCTGCGTGGCGATCACGAAGAAGGTGTCGGACAGAACGTGCCGCACCGAGTCGACGGTCACCTGCCGCTCGGCCATCGCCTCCAGCAGAGCGCTCTGGGTGCGGGGGGTGGCCCGGTTGATCTCGTCGGCCAGCAGGACGTCGGCGAAGACGGGGCCAGGGAGGAACTCGAACTCCCGGGTCTTCTGGTCGAAGACGCGGAAGCCGGTGACGTCCCCCGGCAGCAGGTCGGGCGTGCATTGCACCCGGGCGAACTTGCCGCCAAGCACCCGGGCCATCGCCTTGGCCAGGGTCGTCTTGCCCAACCCGGGCAGGTCCTCGATCAGCAGGTGCCCCCGGGACAGCAGGCACGCGAGCACGTGCTCGATCACCGCCGCCTTGCCGCGGAGGGCGTCGTTGAGGGCCGATCGGATCACCTGGACCGTCTGGCGATCCATCTCGACGGGGGTCGCCTCGCTCGCTTCAATCATCATGCGAACTCCCGGGCCAGTCGCGCGCGACTCGTCATCGCCTTGAAGGTGCGGAGATTCCAATCTTGGACCACGCGGTGGCATACGCCGTGACAGTCGACGCCCTCCGGCAGCGGCCCCGGGGCGTACGCGCTCCACTGGGCCAGGCGGACTAGCGCGCGAAGGTCGTCCATCAGCTCGGCCGGCGCCGAGACGGCCAGGGCCTCGCACCACCGCGACGGCGTCTCCCCATTCGTCCTGGCCCGGCCCGCCCAGGAGGCCCGGCGTTCGATCAGGCGAAGCGTGCCGAGGACCGCCCGGGAAGGCACCCGGACTGGCGTCGTCAGCCGCCAGGCGATCGTCCAGTAGTGGTCGAGCACCTGATGCCGCCTCCAGGCCAGCAGGCCGATCCCGATCGCGACCATCGTCAGTGCCGCCGTGTTCCGGCTCGCCCACCGGGCGGCCGCCGCCAGTCCCGCTCGCAGGAGATCGAACGGCGAATACGCCGGCGACGTCAATTCGAACCCCGGCGTCGGCTCGACCGCGACCCAGTCGCCGCCCGGAACCTGGACCTCGACCCAAAGGTGGGCGTCGTCCTTGGTCACGGCGACGTGCCGGGCGACCGGGTCGTACCGCTCCGGATTGACGTAAAGGCCGCCGACGACCCGAGTCGGGTAGTTGAGCGAGCGGAGCATGAGAGCCGCCGCCGTGGCGAAGAGGTAGTCGGGCCCGCGCCGGGCGTCGTCCAGGAAGTAGGCCATCATGTCGGGGCAACCCTCGGGCGGCGTCGCCGACCGATCGTGGGCGCAGTATCCGCGCAGATGCTTGACGACGGCCTCGACCTGCTCCCAGCCCCTCGGCGTCCCGGCCGTCCATTCCGCCGCGAGTCGGGCGAGCCGGCCGGTCTCCGGGGGAAGTTCGCAATGCTTTGGGAGGGCGTAGCCGGGTCGTTCGGGAATGGTCAGCTCCCGGAGCGACTCGGGCAGAGGGGAGCGGGCCTCGGTGTCGATCACCGTCCCCGTGGGAATCGTCCGGCCACTCATGCGGAGGACGCCAGGCTGGGCCCACTCGTAGAAGTCGAGCCGGTTGACGCTGCCAACCCGAAACCGTTCGAGGTGGGCGGGGCTGGGAACGCTCGCCGTCTCCAGCCGCCCGATCTTGACCCGGTGCGTCACCCGGCCCGATCGGTAGAGGGGGGCGAGCGCCTCGACGAGAAGCCAGGGGCTGTCCGGACCCTCGGGCCGGAGCTGAGCGTTGACCGAGGATGGCTCACCCTCGGCCCAGGATTCGCCGTCGAAGGTGTCGTAGGCGACGAGCCTCAGGTGGGCCGGCGTCCCGCCACGGACGTGGAGCAGGGCGTCGGCCTCGGCTCCGGGCGGGTTGAGCGGGACGGGCGGCTTGCGGTGCGTGGAAAACTCGCGGCCGGCGCGGTGGTTCTCGGAGGGATGTTCCCGACGCCTCTGGATCTCGGTGGGAGCCAGCGCGATCGCCTTCTCCTGTTTATTCTTCTTGATCGGTTCGCCAAAGGTCTCGCTGAAGGCGTCGTAGAGGCTCGGCTGGTCGGTCTCCAGGTAGACCTCGCTCTGGGAGAAGCCGACGCTGTCGGCCGAATCTCGGGCGTCGACCTCGTGGGGTCCGTCGCCGACGCCGGAGCGGGCCTCGGGGTCCGACCAGTCGGAGCCGCCGGACGTGGGCACCAGACCAAGCAGCGCCGAGGCCGCCGTGCTCGGGCCGATCAGGGCGAGGGCCGGGACCACCACCGCCACCGCCACCGCGGTCGCCGTGCCGGCAAGGAGGGGCCGACCGCCGGTCGTCGCCCGATCCGGCAACCCCGACCAGTATCCGGTGAGCAGCCAGGCGGCTCCGATGACGGCGAACGCCCCCGCCATCGCCGTCATCGTCGGCCCCTCGACCAGCGACGAGCCGATCAGGATCTCGAAGAGCGCCACCACCGCCGCTAGCCGCCCCGCCAGCCGGCGCCGCGACAGGGCGGCCAGCCCCAACCCCAAGTTCCGCAAGCCCTCCAGCAGCATCGTCTCGGGCATCACCCCGCCACCCAGGACGGCGATCCGCGCCGGATGCCAGAGGAACGGCGAGACGGAGATCGCAACCAGGGCGATCGACTCCCACCGCGTCGGCAATCCCCCCCGCTCGACCGGGCGACGGTTCAGCCAGGCGAACGCCACAAGCGTCGCCCCAAACCACGCGCTGGCCCAAACCAGGGCCAGGAAAGGCGATTCCGTCATGTCGCGCAGGGCCAGTTCGACGCTCGCGGCGCCGATGGCCGCCAGCGCCAGAGTCAGGCCGATCGGGGTGCGGCCTCCGTCGCTCTTAGCGGACAACTCCCACCTCCTTCCCACGGCCCCGAACCTGCTCCGGGACCCGCCTCGGGTCGTCGATGGCGATCCAGGGTCGGATCGGCCAGTTCGGGTTGAACGCCGCCTCGAACGTCCCCCCCTCGTCGAACGCCGACGCGGCCAGCACGGCGAACCGCGCGGCCCATGCGACCGCGCGATCCGGCGGGCCCACCCGCGCCCGGTCGGTGCAAACCACGACCCGGAGCCCTCGGCCAAACCGCCGGCACACGGGACCGCACAGCACCTCCGAGAGCGGTGGCGCCCCGGCCGGGTCGAGTCGGGCGATCGCGTCAAGGATCGTCGCCCGACGTGAGCTGACCGTGCCCCCCTTCGCCGCGATCGCGCGATCGCCGACGACGAGCCCCGCGTCGGCCCCCTGGCCAATCCAGTCGTCCAACAGGCTGGCGGCCACCCGGATCGCCCATTCGAGCGAGCCCTCGGGCC
>JBFWRA010000244.1:0-6388 GCA_050249155.1 Isosphaeraceae bacterium
TTGGAATTGCGACGTGTTTCCAAAATTGACCGCGTAATTCTGAGACGTGCAAGAATAGGTTCGCCCATTCATCGTCTCGGAGATCGGGGCGTTGGTCCCGTCACTGGGACAGAGGTACGTGTCGATCCGGGTCGAGGTGACGGTTCGATTCGCCGGGCCAAAATAACGCAGGTCGAAGTCATACCCCGACGGGAGCCCCGGGGCATTGCCACCCTGCGAGTTCCAGGCGTTGAACAACGCTTGATGCTCGAGTTGGGGCAACACCGAGATCAACCAGGTGCCCCAGCAACACCCCTTCTTTCCCGGCGGCAAGACCCCCTCGACGTCGTGGTAGTTGTGCATCGCCAGCGCGATTTGCTTGAGATGGCAGACGCACTCGGCGCGTCGGGCCGCTTCCCTGGCGGACTGAACCGCCGGCAGGAGCAGGGCGACCAGAACGCCGATGATCGCGATCACGACGAGCAACTCGATGAGCGTGAATCCGCGACGGTCGGATCGCATGAGCCTGGTCCCTCAACCGCGGCGTTGGCGTGTCAGCCCCAAATTGTAGTCGTGGGAAACAGGTTGGCAAGGACTGGTGATATCCGGCCACTCTGGATTAGTCTTGGTGCGAATCCGATCCAAAAAAAATATTTCTCGAAAAGAATGAACCCGGACGCCGACGGCTGACCAGTATTTCAATGGTGGACCCGGGAAGACTCGACGGGCGTGATTCATCCCAACCTCCCGTCGCGTTACGAAGCCCAGAGTTTTCGCGATGACCGACGTGAAATTGATCGCGGATTACGTTTCGCAGGGGAGCGAGGAGGCCTTCCGGGAGCTGGTGGACCGCCACGGTCCGACCGTCCGTCGCGCCTGTGGTCGTGTTCTTCAGGATCCCCATGAGATCGAGGACGCCGTTCAATGCACGTTCCTGATCTTGATGCGCAAGGCACCGACGGTTCACGACCCTCAGACTCTGGGGAAGTGGTTGTACGGCGTGGCCTTACGCGTCTCGTCGCAGGCGCGGCGCGACGCCGCGCGACGTCGGCGACATGAGCGACGCCGCGCCGAATCCGACCCGACCCAGGTCACGCCCAGCCTTCCCCTGGACGACCTGCGCCGGGTGGTTCACGAGGAGCTTTCGCAGCTTCCCGAGGTCTACCGGCTCCCCCTTTCGCTTTGCTACCTGAACGGTCGAAGCCACGAGGAGGCGGCGGAGGAACTGGGTTGGCCGCTAGGCACCTTGAAGGTTCGGCTGGTACGGGGCCGCGACCGTCTCCGGGACCGGCTCGATCGCCGCAAGATCTCGGTGGGGTCCGCGCTTTCGCTCTGGCTACTCCGCGTGGACGAGGCCAGCGCGTCGACTTCCGGCCTGTCCGCCCCTGGGCTTGATCGAGCCGACTTCAAGGTCGTCGGCCAGATTCCCGAATCGCTCGATGCGACGCCCCGCGCGCGACGGCTCTGGGCCCTCCTGTTGCTTCTGGGAGCCTCGCTGGTCGCGGGGTTTGGGGTCCGGGCCCATGTCCGCGCCCGGTCGATGGATCGAGACTTGTTCGTCTCTTTACCCGCCCGTCTCACCGACGTCCTGAACGTCGAGTGCCGCTGAGACTCCGCGCCCCGGCTCCGTCGCGAGGTCTCACGGACCACCTCCAGCGATCCTGATTCACCGGAAGGGTGGCGCTCCGCCCCGCCTTATCGCGTCGCTCCGGCGCGTGATCGTCGCGCGGCGCGGGAGGAACCGGTGGCCGCGTTCCGTGGATCGGCACGAAAAACCGAGGAATCAACGGAAAACCTGAACCCGTGACGAACCGACGGGGAAGTACACGTCGCCGCGCCGGAAGTCGATCCGGCGTCCGGCGAGCCACCGCGCCCTGGATGCTTCGCGCACTTCTTTTTTTGATAC
Source organism: Isosphaeraceae bacterium (assembly GCA_050249155.1). Taxonomy (GTDB): domain Bacteria; phylum Planctomycetota; class Planctomycetia; order Isosphaerales; family Isosphaeraceae; genus JBFWRA01. Next base: position 1,886 of record JBFWRA010000244.1, read on the forward strand.
CAGGAGATCTCGGAATGTCTCAGGTGAACGAGAATCTGATCGAGAACATGGACCGTCGCCGATGGGTCAAGCGGCTCGGCATCGGCGCGCTGGGCGCGGCGGGGGCCGCGGCGCTCCAGGGGGACGCTCAGGCCCAGCGCGGCGGGCTGGACGTGGCCGTCCTGAATTTCGCGCTCAACCTTGAATACCTCGAAGCCGAGTACTACGTCTATGGAACCACCGGTCAAAGCATCACGGCGCAGGGGGTCGGCGTCACCGGGTTGAACACGGGAGCGGGCAATCCCGGGCCGGTCACGATCAAGGCGAATCCCCAGGTTCCCTTCGTGACTCCGGCGTTTCAGCAGTACGCCCAGGAGATCGCCCAGGACGAACTCAACCACGTCGTGTTCCTGCGCTCCGCGCTCGGGATGAACGCGGTGGCGCGTCCCGCGATCGACCTCATGAACAGCTTCAACGCCGCGGCGATGGCCGCCGGACTGGGTCCGAATTTCGATCCCTTCGCCAACGAGGTCAATTTCCTGATCGGCGCGTTCGTCTTCGAGGACGTGGGGGTCACCGCCTACAAGGGAGCGGCCCGATTGCTCGCGAACAAGGACTTTCTCGAAGCGGCCGCGGGCATCCTCGGCGTGGAGGCGTACCACGCCGGTGAGATCCGCACGCTCCTGGCCAGGCTCAACGCCGACGTCCCGGGCGCGGGCATCGCGAATATCGTCCAGGCGATCTCCAACCTCCGCGACGCCGCCGACGGCCCCACCGACCTCGACCAGGGCATCCTCGTCAACGGCGCCCTGAACATCGTGCCGACCGACGCCAACGGGATCGCTTATAGCAGGACGGCCCAACAGGTGCTCAACATCGTCTACCTGAATCCAAACGGCGTGGCCGGCGGCTTCTTCCCCCTGGGTCTCAACGGCTCGATCCGCTGATCCAAGCCAATCCGACGCCCCGCGCGGCCTATCCCGCCCGCGAGGAAGACTTTCGTCCATTCCCGAGCCAGGAGACCTTCCCCATGAATCTTCGCGCCTTGAGCATCTCCGCGATGGCGGTCGCTTTCCTCAGCATGATCGGAACCGTCGCCGCCAGGGCCGACATGGTCTACGCGATTGGCGACGGCGGGGCCTCGTTGCTCCGCTTCGACACCAGTAGCCCTGGCCTGGTCAGCCGGGTCGCCTTTTTCAACGGGGCCGATACCTTTCTCGACTCGATCGACTTTCGTCCGGCCACCGGCCAGCTATACGGCTATCGCGACTTCAACGACACGTACTACACCGTGAACCTGACCACCGGTCAGCTCACCTCGGCGACCACTCTCCCGGTCGGGGCGACGACCAACACGTTCCTTCTTGGGATGGACTGGAACCCGACCATCGACCGGCTCCGCGTCGTGACCGATAGCACCCAGAACCTCGTATACAATCCGAACACCGGCACCGCCGCGGGATTCACCAACCTGTTCTACGGAGCCGGCGACGTGAACGCGGGCGTCGTCCCGCTGGTGATCGAGAACGCGTACACGAATAATTTCGCGGGAGCCACATCCACGCAACAATACGTCCTGGACTACGACCAGAACTCCCTGGCCACCCTGGCCAACAACGCGGGCACGCTCGCCACCGTCGGCAAGATCATGCTCAACGGAGGTACGCTGGATTTCGACGAGTACGCTGGATTTGACGTCGCGACTGTCAACGGCGTCAACACCGCCTATGCGTTGTTGACCGTGAACAACGTGGCGGGGTTCTATTCGATCGACCTGGCGACCGGGAACGCCACGTCGCTGGGAGCCCTTGGAACCGGCTTCGGCCAGGTTTATGGCCTCTCGGTCGCCGCGGTGCCGGAACCCTCGGCCCTGGTCCTGGCGGCCACCGGACTGGCCGCCTTCGCGACGTCAAGACTCGCGAGGCGTCGTCGTCACCCGGATTGAGGTCGCGCCTCGACGTCACGTGTCTCCTTGAACGGGCGTCCCAGGTCTTCGCCCGCCCATTCCGAGTCATCGTGCCATGAGAGATCGGATCAGGGGTGCGACGTCGGTACCCCCTCACCTCGCGATGACGCGAGTCCCAGGCGCGCCGCGGACACACCTCTCCCAGACGCGTCGCCACGCCACATCCGACCGGCATCGGCCCGACCCGCGGCGTCCGCGTCGACTTCTGGGCCCCTGCCCCGATGTGACGGAGGAAGCCTGTTCGCTCCCCAAGCCGGTAGCTTCCATCGATCAAGGGGGTTTGCGGTCGCGGGGGGACCACCACGGGCGTTGACCTTTCGCCCCGCTCTCCCCGATCGCGGAACGTGCTGGAATCGCGCACGGATCGGTCTGGCGTTCTATTGTTCTGTTGACCGGAACGATCGGTGGGGCGGATGACCGCGCGGGTGCCGCGGCCTTGGAGCAAGACCGCGACGCGCGCGGGCGGCCGTTGGGCCGTCCCTTCCCACCACGCGCCGGGATCGACGCCTATCAACCGATCATCCGCCGCCACGAGGATGGTATGAGCACCCCCGCGCCCCGACCCCGGAAGCCCAGGATTGGCTCTGTCGCACGCGACCACAGACGAAGGCGCGCGGTCGACCTCGGCAGGCTCGAATCGCTCGAGCCCAGGACGCTCATGGCTGTGATGACCGTCACGACCAACGTCGATACCATCGATCCGTCCGACAATGCGCTTTCACTCCGCGAGGCGATCGAGGTCAGCAACGGCACGCGCCCCATCGCGTCGCTCAGCGCCTTCGAGCAACTTCTGGTCTCCGGGTCGCTCAGCGCTCCGGCACCCAACACCATCCAGTTCGCCAGCCCGAATCTTCGATTGATTTCTCCCGTGAACGCGGTGGGAGACCTTCCCGCGACGGGTCGAAATCAAATCATCGTCGCCGACGTGCAGGGCTCGCTCCACTTCCGTATCTTCGACGCGTCGGGACAGCTCCTGTTCGACGCGGGTGAGACGAGCCCGAGCCTCTTCGGCAAGGCGTCGATCATCGCCGATCTGAAACTCCTGCTGACCGGCTTGTGGGCGAAGTCTCCATTAACACAGGATGAAGTCAACTCCGTCATCAAGCGTGTCCTGGCGATCGACGATCATCGTCCACCGATGAACGTGGTCGTGACGTCTCCCCTGCCCGCGCTCACCTCGCCGGTCGAGATCCACGGTGGAGGTCAGTCCAATCCGGTCGACCAGCCCGACGTCAACCTCGGGGTCCCTTACGTTCGCATCGATGGACGCACCCTGGGGCTCGCCCAGCCCGGGCTTCTGGCCAATGGACTCTCGATCCAGGCCGCGAACTGCCGGATTATCCACATGATCGTCACCGGGTTCCTCGGCTCGGGGGTCGAGATCACGGGAGCCGGTTCGCAAGGGAACTCCCTCTTCGGCAATTTTATCGGAACGCTGCCAGACCCGATCAACGGGCGGAACTTCGCGGGAGGCGCCGCGCTGCGCAACGGCGTCGGCCTGTCGATCACCTCCTCGAACAACCGGATCGGCGGCAACACCCCCGGCCTACCGAACGTCATCGCGAACAACGGCGTCGGCGTCCGGATCGACAAGCCGTTCGGGACCGGGAACCTCCTTCAGGGGAACTTCATTCTCGACAACGTCGCGCAAGGGGTCTACGTCTCGTCCTCGAACAACACGATCGGCGAAGCGCTGACCGGCGGCGGCAACGTGATCTCCGGCAACGGCGCGCAGGGCGTGCTGATCACCGGCGGTGCCGACGTGCAGGGAAACAACCTGCTGGGCAACCTGATCGGCACCGATATCGGCGTCGTCGGAAGCAACCCCCCGAAGGGGCTCTGGGCGCGAGCGAACGGTCTCGAAGGCGTCCTGATCCGCGACTCCCCCAAGAACATCGTCGGCGGGAACACCGCCGCGGCCCGGAACGTGATCGGCGGAAACCTCGGCGACGGGGTGGTCATCACCGGGGCCGAGTCCGCGGGCAACCGCGTGCATGGCAACTGGATCGGATTCAACATCGTCAACGGCCTGGTCTCGCTCGGCCTGGCCAATCATAACGGGGTGGTGATCGACGCGCCCGGCAACGACGTCGGCGGCTCGAACGACGGCGAGGGGAACACGATCAGCCTGAACCGCTCGCACGGGATTCTCATTTCCGGCAACCTGTCCTCGGGCACCAGGGTCCTGGGCAACACGATCGGACTCAACCCCGACAAGGGCAGCGACTTCGGCAACACCCTGGACGGCGTTCACGTCGTCGACGCCAAGAACACGCTGATCGGCGGCACGACGCTGGGCGCTCGCAATTATATCTCAGGGAACAATCATGGGATCGTACTCTCGGGTGTGAATACCACGGGGAGCCGGATTCAGGGGAACTTCATCGGGACCGCCGGCGACGGTCGGACCGACCTGGGCAACGCCGTCAACGGCGTCTTCATCGTCAACAGTCCGCTCAACACCGTGGGCGGCACCGAGACCGGCGCGGGCAACGTGATCTCGGGGAACGATCGGGGCGTCGAGATCCGCGGCGCTGGCTCCCAGGACAACGAGATCG
>JBFWRA010000245.1:0-6370 GCA_050249155.1 Isosphaeraceae bacterium
CCCAGGGGAAGCCCCCGTGAAACAACACGAACTTCGTGTCGGGGTTCGCCTCGATCACATCCATCAAGAGTAAGGGATTCGAGCCCTGGAGCCTGCCGTGCCCGGTGTGGATCTGAAACGGCAGGCCGAACCGCGCGCTTCGCTTCGTGAGCTGCCACATGATGAAGTCTTCAAAGTCCTTGACCTCCTCCGGCGAGAGCTCCGACCGTCGACGCCCGAAGGCGCGCTCGGCCCTGGGTTGTGGCACGTTCGCGAACGCGAGCGTGCGTTGATAGGCCCGGGTCGTCTTCAGCCCGACCGCCCCATGCGACTTCGCCTCGGCGAAAAGCGCGTCGAGAACCCGGAGATAGTCGTCCAGGGTCTCGACGGGGAGCCCCTTTCTCCTGGCGAATCCGTAGGGGTCGTCCGAGGGTTTCCCCGCATACTCCGAGGGGTGGAAGCCGTCCAGCAGGGTCGTCACGTTCAGGACCTGGGCCTCGAAGGGGTAATACGGCGCGAAGTCGAACCGGCCCCAGTAGGGGTCGTTGACCATCAGGGCGATGTTCGCGCGCTCGGTGATCACCCGATTCACCCACGCGTCGTCCCGGTCGTTCTCGATGATCCGCTGGTCGAGGTCGCGGGCCTGTTCGTCGGTCAGGTCGTTCAGGTCCACGCCGTAAAGGTCGCGCAGGGCGATCTGGTTGTAGCGATAGAAGCCCGTCGCGCGGACGTCGTCGAACGAGGATTTCGCCCTGGCCCACCAGGCGTCGAACGGCTGCTCCGGCTCACGCGCGGGGATCGACGTCAGTTGCGGGAGGTAGCCGTTGGAGAGGATTCCGAAGAGCGTCAGCCGTTTGCCTCGACCCGTTTCGATCCGTCCGAAAAGTCGATCGAACGGGGGGAGATGATCATGCGTGTCGATCGCCCGGATGGCGAAGACCCTGGCCCTGAGCCTGGCCTGGAGGTCGGTCCGAATCTCCGACTGGCCAGGGGCGGAGGAGGCGGTGGCCGCCAAGACGACGATCATCCCAAAGATTCGATTCATGGGTGGTCCTGAGGTGGGGGCCGTCGATCGGGACGAATATACAGGGATGTCAACGTGTTCGGATCCAATGATCCGTGAACATGACGCGCTGACCGGAATCGACCTTGGGCATATGACAACGCGCGCAGTTTTCCGACTCGCCCGCGCCGCAGGAGGTTTGATCGGGGCCTTGATGGCAGTTCAGGCAGGCGCGATCGTAGCCCGCTGGATCGGTGGAGGCCCGGAAATGCGGGTCGTGGCAGGTCGTGCAACTGAGGGCCCCCTCGCTCTTGAGGTAGCAACTCGACTGCGAGAGGCCGATTGGCTGGAACCGCGCCAGGGAGGGGTCGTCGGGCCGGATCTTGTCGCGGGGGAACCGGGCGGGGTGCCGGTGGCACTGACCACACAGGCCGAGCTGAGCGGCGGACGTGGCGGCGGCCGGGCCGATCCCGAAGCGCATCGTCAGGGTGCCGCGGCCGGTCCGCGCGGCGTTGACGTGGGCCAGGCCGGGGCCGTGACAGCGCTCGCAAGAGACGTTGGGGATCAGCCGCCCCGGCTCGGCGAGCGGGGCCTTGCCCGCGGCCGTGCGAAGCACGCCGTCGGCGGGGGTGGCGTGGCAGCCGAAGCAACGCAGCGTGTCGCGCGTCGAGAGGGCTCGGCCGCGCGGGGTGACGCCGGGCAGGTCGTCGTCGTGGCGCTGGCCGGGCGTGACCGCCATCGCGCCGTCGGCCGCGTAATAGGTCAAGCGGTGTTCGAGACCGACGGGCGCGACGGGATCGGTCAAGGTGACGAACGTGCCGGCGTGCCGGCCGGAACCCAGCGCGTAGTCCAGGATGAATCGCTGGACCTCGTCGCGCTCGGTTCGCTCCGCCGCGAATTGATCGCCGCGCAGCGCGTAGGACCAGGTGACGCCCGGGTATTCCGGGTCTTCCACCGACTGCCCGTCGAGCAGGCGAGCCACGGCGCTCTTCGACGCCGGGGCCAGGGTGTGGGCGTGTCCCGAGCCGGTGTAGGCGGCGTATTCTCCCGGGTGACACTCGCGGCATGCTCGCGAACCCGCGAACAACGCGCCGGGGCGGGTCGCCTCGGCGACCGGATCCAGGACGGCGAAGGCGTCCTCTTCTCGACTGGCCAGCCGCCAGAAGAGAGCCAGGAGGAGGCTGGCCGCCATCACGGCGACGATTGACCAGACGGTCGTTCGGAAGTGCTGGGACACGGGACCTCGCATCGTCGGTTTCGGCCGACCTGGCTTATTGGAAGCTGACGAACCATTCTCGGGCGCTTCAAGTCAATCATAGTCTGGGAATCACTTCTCGAATTTTTGATGGATCAGGGTGCCATGTGGTTCGGTCCTCCGAACCCGTGGGTTTCCGCCGTGGCCCGCGGCACGGGTTCGGAGGACCGAACCACGTGGCACCCTCGGCTCGCCCCACAATTCGGGAAGTGATTCTCGGCGTGTTCCTCAAGGGGTCGCCGCGCCCAGCGCGTCCAGTCCCTGTTTCGCCTCGGCGTGATCCGGGTCGCGTTCCAGAGCGATCCGGAAGCAGCGACGGGCGAGCGAGGTGAGGCCCGCGTCGGCGGCGGCGCGGCCCAACTCGCAACGAAGGGAGAGGTCGTCGGGTCGGGCCTCGACCTCGACGCGAAGGCGTTCGACCCGTTCCGCGCGTTCACGTTGCTGGCGGAGCATGTCAGACCAGACCTCGGCCACCTTCTTCAAGCCGAGCACTCCCGCGGCCTGGGCGGCCAGAGCCAGGGCGGCGGTGTCTCGGGGGGCCAGGCTCGTGGCGTGTCGAGCGTCCTCCAGCGCCTCCGCGGCCTGACCCGAACGCAACAAGGATTGACCACGAATGACGCGTGCCTCGACGTCGTCGGCGTCCCGCGCGATCGCCTCGGAGGCGAAGTGGATCGTCGAGGCGTCGTCGCTCGCGAGCCGGGCGCGCCGGGCGGCCAGGCGGAGGACGCGAGGATCGTCGGGATTCTCGCGCAAGAGCGCGTCCACCAGGGCCCCGGACTCGCGCGACTCGCCCGTTCCAATGAGCGCCTCGGCCAGGCCGATCCGGCTGGGAGCGTGGTCTGGCTGGCGTTTGAGGGCCTCGCGGAAGACCTCGACGGCGGTGGAATACCGATCACCCAGGCGGAGCATGGTCGCGCCCGAGGCGTACCAGGGGCGGAAGTCGGCCGGGTCCAGGGTCGCGGCCCTCGCCAGAAGCTGGAACCCTCGGTCCGGCTCGTTGTCGCCGAACTCGACGGCGGCCAGCACCTTCAGGGCCATGGGCTGGTCCGGGTTCAAGGCGAGCGACTTCTCCAGGAAGACGCGGGTGCGGTCGGGGTGGCCCAGCGCGGCCTCGGCGATTCCCTGGATGGCCAGGGCCTCCGCGGCCTGGGGGCTCGACTCGGGAATCTCCGCCACGGCGCGGATCGCGTCCTCGGCGCGACCATCCTGGAGCGACGCTTGACCCAGGGCGATCGCCTCGATTCGCGTCGCCTCAAGTCGAAGCGCCTGGGCCTGGCGTTGAGCGCGGGCGAGCCACCAGAGTCCGCCGCAGGGGACGAGGAGGACCAGCGTCGTGACGATCCCGCTCAGCGGCCAGGAGCGTTGGGACGTCTTCGGAGTGGTCAGGCGAGGTTCACGGGCCACGGCGGGCTCGGTGGGTTCGATCGCAAAGGGGGAGTGTGGATCGAGAAAGGACTTCGACTTCGACGAGGCGGAGGGTGGGTGAGGCACCCACCCTCCGTGTTCGCCGTCGTCCTGAAGGGAAACGATCGGATCAATAGGAGTCGGAGGAGACGACTTCGCCGCCGTCCTTGGAGCCGATGGCCCAGATGATCCGCTGGTCGGCGGTGTTCTTCAGGAAGCGGACGGAGCCGTCCGCCATGCAGATGTTCGCGCCACCAGGGTGGCCGCTGCTCATGTTGTACATGCCGGGGCCGTCCATGTCGCCGCCCCAGGGGATGAGCTGGCAGTTGGGGTAGGGGGGATTCGGGGCGAGGAAGGGGCTGCCCAGGCTGTATCCGAACATCCCTTGAATCCAGCTACCGCCGACGTGGCTCTTGTTGGTCCTCCAGCTTCCGACGGAGCCTCGGGCGGCGCCGGCGCACTCGTTCAGGAAGATCTGGAATCCGGTGAGGCCGGCGTTGGCGGAGTTGTTGGGCATGCTGCTGAGCGGGGAGTTCCAGCCGCCCATGCCGCCCGAGGTGCTCCTCAACAGGTTGACCGAGTCGGACAGCGACAGCTTGTTGGTGTCGAAGTCACCGGTCTTCCACTCGCTGAACGCGAGGGTGTTGCTGGTGCCGTCGGAGACGTCCTGAACGCCGCGCACGCCCTCGGCGTTTGGCGTGGCGATGCCGAACAGGCCGCGGGGCCGGGCCGAGGTCCAGGGGCAGAGGCTCGAACCGACCGAGGCGAAGTAATTGTTGCCGGGGTACTTGTCGGGAACCACGGTGTAGCCGTAGCCGCCGAAGGGGAGCAGCGCGGACGGGCACAGGAAGGTCGCGATCCGGGTCGTCGCGACGGTCGCCTGGATCTGGTTGTCGGTGTTGGCCGCGGCGCCGACGTTGTAGTTCAGCGCGTTGGACAGAGCGCCCGCCTCAAGGTACGGGAAGAGGAGCGCCTGGGGGCTCCAGCAGCCCCAGCCCGAATCCGCGATCGTGCCACTGGCGTTCAGCGGGTCCCAGGCCGCTCGCTGGGGATAGGCCAACGGGAAACTATTGTGCGTCGACAGATAATTATGCAGCGCGAGGCCGATCTGCTTCAGGTTGTTGGTGCACTGGGAACGGCGAGCCGCCTCGCGAGCCGACTGCACCGCGGGCAGGAGCAGGGCGATGAGCACCGCGATGATCGCGATGACCACGAGCAGCTCGATCAGCGTGAAGCCGGTCGGCCGCGACTTGCCGGATCGTTCAGATCTACGCATCGTCCTTGGACTCCCATTGATCGGGAAAGGAAGGATGAAGAACCGTCAAACTCTCGGGGGGAACCGAGCCGGTCCGCTCCGCATCACGACGAATGACCGATCACCGCGGGACGCCGCTCGGGATGGACGTCGGTTGGCGATGAGCGCCGTGACGAGAGGGAACGTGAAATCGACCGCGATGAAAGTCGGTCCCTGACGGTCGAGAATTCGAGCTATCTCTTGCCCCCGAACTGTTTCTCCATGGCGTCCTCATACGCCTTGTTGGTGCCATAGCCTTCGGGTTTGCCCTTGGCCTCCTGGTCCTCGGCGGTCGGAGGGGGCGGGGGAGGAGCTTCCACCATCTTGGGTTCCGTGGGGCCGTTGCAACCGAACAGAACGCCGGCAAGGCCGAGTGTCGCGCCGGCCAGGAGAAGCCGGCCTTTGGGTGGTCGCCGCATGGTCAGTGGGTTCCTGAGTTCACGGTTTCTGAATCGAGACCGAGGTTACCGGAACGGCTCGAATGGAAGGAGCGAGCGCACGGCATCCGCAGAGCCAGACGGAGGCGTTTCTTGATCTGGAAGTGGACAGGCCGCTTTCCACTGGAATCTCCACGGTTCTCAGCGATACTAACCCACGAGCATGCGCGCCGCATCATTTTTCTTTGAGAATCCCACTCCGAGTCGATCACCCATCGGGAGACACCTCATGGGTTTCGGAATGAAGGAGTTGCCACGACGATGTCTGAAACTCCAAACTCGGCGGCCTCGGGTGACGCCCAATCGGGTCGAAAAGAGGACGAGTCAATTGTTCGCGGGCTCTTGGTTTGGGCGTTGGTGTTCGCCTTGTTCGCGGGCGCGGTGGCCGCGGGGGTCGCGGAGTCGACGCAGGGTCGATTCCTCGCGGAATTCGTGCCGCCCGCTGGCTTCGACGCCCTGGGCGCTTACGAACAAAACGACGTTCGTTCCCGGATGATGCGCGAGGCGACGGCGCTGGCGGAGACACGGAACGCGATGCTGGCCTACGGCGCGCTCGGGGGGATTCTCGGCTGCGCGTTGGGACTGGCGGGCGGCCTGGCGCGAGGCTCGCCTCGGTCCGGGCTTGCGGCGGGGGTCGCCGGAGCGATCCTCGGGGTCCTGGCCGCCGCGGGCGGCGCGGCGGCGGCGGGCTGGCTCTTCTTCAGGCTGGCCGCGGAGGACACCGGGATCGTTCCGCCACTCTCGGCCCACCTGATGACGATGGCGGCCCTCGGGGCGGGCGCGGGCCTGGCGCTAGGGATCGGTCGAGGGGGCGGCAAGGGCGCGCTGGCCCTGGGATTGATGGGGGGCGTCTTCGGCGGCCTGGCCGGGGCGTTTCTTTACGAAATCATTTTCTCAACTCTTGATCCACTCATGCGAAACGAGGCCCCGGTCCCACCCACCCGACAGGCCAGGGTCGCGCTGCAATTGATCGCCGCGGCCGGCGTGGCGCTCCTCGC
>JBFWRA010000246.1:0-6343 GCA_050249155.1 Isosphaeraceae bacterium
GCCTCGACCTGGGCGTTGAGGTATCGCGCCGTGCCGTCCACCAGACGTTCCATCAGGACGTTCCACACCCCGGCGTCTCGGTACATGAAGGACTTCGCCTTTTCGTAGTGTCGAGAGCCCCCCCCCTCGATCGCGTAGCAGGCCAGCGTGAAGGGCGCGCCCGCGAAACCAATCAGGGGAGTCGTGGGGCGCAGCGCCCTGCGAATCGACCTCACGGCCTGGAAGACGTAGTCCAGGGAGCCCAGGTCCTCCACGGGCCGGACTCGATCGACGTCCTTTCCCTCACGCAATGGATCATGGATGACTGGTCCCTCGCCCTTGGCGAATTCCAGGTCGAACCCGAGCGGTTCCAGGATCAGAAGGATGTCGGCGAAGAGGATGGCGGCGTCGACGCCGAGCCGTTCGGCGGCGGTGACGGTGACCTCCGTCGCCAGGTCGGGGTTTTTGCAGAGTTCCAGGAACGAGACTTTGGCACGAACTTCGCGGTACTCGGGCATGTAGCGTCCGGCCTGTCTCATGAACCAGACGGGTGTCGCGTCGGTCGGCTCGCGCCGACAGGCCTTGAGAAAGAGGCTCTGCTGGAGTGGGTCGGACGTCGAGGAGGGATGAGGGGTCGTCATGAAGCCCGTGTGCGGAGTTTCGGAGGTTCGCGCCGCGGCGATGGAGTCGCTGGCGAAGTCAATGACACGATTCGATGATCATGATAGCCGAGGCGCGCGCGGAACGGCAGCGCCGATCCGTGGATCCAGAACCACGCCCCCGTCTCTGGGACTAGGACATACCCCTCGACCCCGCGTACAATAAGTGGCCTTTCCTTGTTTTCTCGAGAGCCAAGCAGAGATTGCGATCATGGACCGTGTCGACCCTTCCGAGCCCCGATTTCCCAACGATTCCTCACGACGCGAGAGTTCCGGGAACGAGCCCGAGCATGAACGGAAAGCGTCCGGCTCCGCTCCATTTGACAGTCGTCGTCGTGTGATCGACTCGCGACTGATATCCGCGAGGGCCGCCGGACGTCGAACCGAAGACGAGGAGTTGCTCAATCGAACCGTCCCCTCGGTCCCGAACCCCAGGGCCCCGGAACTGGCCGCGTTCGCTCATACCGAGCCCTGGCGCATCCTCCGCATTCAAAGTGAGTTCGTGTACGGGATCAACGCGTTGGCGGAGGTTGGCGCGGGGGTCGCGGTGTTCGGCTCGGCGCGGGTTCCGGAGACCTCTCCGTATTACGCCGACGCGCGGAAGCTCGGCACGAGTCTGGCCGAGGCGGGGTTCGCCGTGATCACCGGGGGCGGACCAGGGATCATGGAGGCCGCCAATCGTGGCGCCTTCGAGGCCGGCGGCCTTTCGATCGGCTGCAACATCGAACTCCCCTTTGAACAGGCCCTGAATCCTTACCTGAGCATTTCCATCAACTTCCGATACTTTTTCGTCCGGAAGACGATGTTCGTCAAGTTCTCCAACGGATTCGTGATCTTTCCAGGCGGGTTCGGCACCCTGGATGAACTCTTCGAGGCCCTCACCCTGGTGCAGACGGGCAAGATCCGCCGCTTCCCGATCGTGCTCTATGGCTCGGAATACTGGGGAGGGCTGCTCGACTGGATCAAGACCACCCAGCTCGACAACGGCATGATCTCTCCCGAGGATCTCAATCTCCTGATCCTGACCGACTCGCTGGACGAGGTGCGGGACGTCATGGTCGACTGTTATAACACCCGGTGCTGGACGACCTGGAAACGTTCCCAGGGCGCGAGCGTTCACGCCGATCCCCCCGGCGCGCCGGCGACCGCTCTCGACCCCACCAAGGCCGACGCCCAGTAACCACTTGATTCGACTCGACTCCCACGATCGCGGACCGAGCCGTGCGCAGGAGGAATTCCCGATGATTGACGCGACCGTCGCCAAGGCGCGAGCCGACGCATCCCAGTCGGCGAGGACGACGATCGAGGCCCTCGACCAGGCCCTTCGGGATTCGGGCCCAGCCGAGGCGCTGGCGATTCTCGCCAGGAGGCTCGACGAACAGGGCGATTACCGGGCCCTGCTGGACGCCCGGCTGCTTCAGGCGAGACTGGAACTGGGACTTCCCTCGGTGCAAACGGAAGGGCTCGACGACGTCCCCGAACCAGTCCGATCGCGGTACGAGGATCGATACGTCGCCGCGATCCGGGAAGTCGGCCACAAGTTTCTGGCCAAAGGGGACGTCCCTGGCGCCTGGCCCTACTTCCGGGCCATCGGCGAGCCGGAGCCGGTCGCCCAGGCGATCGAGGCGTACGTCCCCTCCGAGGATGACGACCGCCTCAGCGCCCTGATCGAGGTCGCCTTCAACCAGGGTGCCAACCCCAGGAAAGGGTTTGAATGGATTCTCGGGCACTACGGAACGTGCTCGGCGATCTCGGCGTTCGAGCATCTGCCCCGAGAGGGCGCGACCCGGGTCGCCTGCGCGGGAAGCCTGGTCCGTCAGCTTCACGGTCATTTGCTCGCCAATCTTCGGGCGGAGATCGCCCATCGCGGCCAGCCGTCCCCCCCGGAGGGAACGCCGATCGCCGAACTCCTCCCCGGGCGGGACTGGCTCTTTCAGGACGAGGCGTACCACATCGACGTGTCCCACCTGGCCTCGACCGTCCGGGTCTCTCCGTTACTGACCGATCCCGAACTCATCGCGCTGGCGTTCGACCTCACCGAGTACGGTCGCCGACTTTCCGGACGCCACGTCTTCGAAGGCGACCCGCCCTTCGACCGCGTCTACGAGGACCATGGGGTTTATCTCCGGGCGTTGCTCGGCCGTGACGTGGAGGACGCCCTCTCCCACTTCCGCGCCAAGCTCTCGGCCGAGGCGCCCGACCCGACCGAGGGGTTCGACGACGGCTTTGGTCCCCCCCAGAAGGACACCGCGCCCGCCCAGGTGCTCGTCGGGCTCCTGGCGCGACTGGGACGTCTGGACGAGGCGATCGACGTCGCCTCGGAGCATCTCGCGCGAGAACCCGAGTCGACCCTGTTCTGTCCCAGCGTGGCGCAACTCTGCCAGCGCGCCGGTCGTCCGGAACGTCTGGCGCAGGTCGCCTTGCGGAATGACGATCCTGTGCGGTACGCCGCGGCCAGGCTCATGTCCGCGTCGGAATCGCCCCCCAAGGGCTGATTTCCCAACCTCGCCCGGAATTGTTGGAGAGTCGTCGATGGTGCGACGGACCCGGCGACGTTACTCTAAAAGCCAGCGCGGTATCCTGGTTGGTTTTTGAAGTCGGGTGTGGGGTTTAGTGACGATGAGACGGAGGACCGCGGCCGGAATCGTTCTCGCGCTCGCGTCACTCAGCGTGGGCCCGTCCCCACCTGAGAAGGGGGACGACGCCTTCGTCTCCCTGTTCGACGGCCAAAGTCTCGACGGTTGGACCCCTGTGTCCACCGATCGGTTTTTCGTGCGCCAGGGAGTGATCGTCAACGACGGGGGAACTGGCTGGCTGCGTGGCGACAAGGTCTACAAGGACTTCCACCTGATCGCCGAATACCGGGCGCTTCGCGACGGCTCGGACAGCGGCCTCTTTTTCCGGGCGACCGCCGAGAGCGATCCCAAACCACCCCACTGGCCCTCGCGTTGCTACCAGCTTCAGATCGTGGACGGACCCAGCCATTTCATGCTCTTCGGCCACGGGGCCCAGTCCCGATTCGACCGCGACGTCGAGGCCCTCGCGAGCGTCGTGAAACGACCTGGGCAATGGCAAACCTTGTCTCTGAAGGTACTGGGGGGCCGCGCGGAGGCCGCGCTCGACGGCGTGCTCGTGACGGTCTCCGACGCGATCGAACTGTCCGAGGGACGTCTCGGCCTCCAGGGGGAGAACGGCCTTTTCGAGTGGAGATCCCTTCGGATCAAGGAACTGCGGGCCCCTTGACCAAGGAGGCCCGGCTCCCCTCGTTCCCAGTTGGGCCGGGTCCGACCCCTCAGTCCATTGCGAGCCCGCTCATGCCTGAACAACGCCCTCTTCCCGAGATCCGAGAGGTGGACCGGATCGAGGCCCTGGTGACGGTCAACGACCCCGCGAGGGCCATCGAGTTCCTCGACCGTTGCTCGCCAGGATCGGACTGGACCGTCCACGTCCGGACCGCCGAGGTCGCCTCCACGTTGATCGCCCGCCAACCCCTGGGTAGCTTCGACGAGCAGGTTTGCACCTGCTTGAGCCTCTGGCTCTCCAGGGTCGTCCCCGTGGAACCGGGCCAGCGCTTTCAGATCGTCGCCACGGACGACGAGGAGTTAAGCGCCACGGGGGTCGTCCGTCCCTGGTCCACCTGATTTTCTCGAAGTCCGCTCCCGCACTCCTTGCCCGAACGAGGCCCCCATGAGACCCACTCGGCGTCCCTGTCCCCAAGTTGCCAGACGAATTCCCGTTTTGGCGGCGCTCTTTCTCGGCGTGGGCACCTTGTGTCTGGCCGACGACGAGGGCTTCACCCCACTCTTCGACGGCCAGAGTCTCAAGGGCTGGACCGTGATGGGAGGCAAGGCCGAGGCGTGGAGCGTCGTGGACGGCCGGATCGTCAGCAAGGGGGACGGGGGCGGCTGGCTCGGGACGACGAAATCCTACGAGAACTTCGTCCTGCGTCTGGAGTTCCGCCTGACTTCGGGCAGTAACTCGGGGGTCTACCTCCGAGCGCCGGCCGACACGTCCCACATCTCCAGAACCGGTATGGAAATCCAGATTCTCGACGAGACGCACCCTCGACACAAGGGCATCAAGGACTGGCAGCGGACCGGGGCCATTTATCACGTCGCCCCGCCAAAGCCGGGTCACAATCGCCCGATCGGCGAGTGGAACACGATGGAGATCACCGCCAACGGACCTCGGGTGTCAATCCGCCTCAACGGCGCGTTGGTCGTCGACGACCGGATCGACCAGCATCCCAACCTGGCCAGTGAACATCCCGGCTTGAGCCGAAAGAGCGGTCTGATCGGCCTTCAAAGCCACAACGACCGGGTTGAGTTCCGCAACCTTCAGGTGAAGGCGCTTCCCGGCCCAGGCGCGTGAGGTTCCTCGAACGGCGGGTCGTCGAGGGTCACCCCGACCTCGGCGAGCCTTTCCGTGGAAAACTGGCTGAGGCGACCGAGCAAGAGGTCACGACCCCAATCCTCGTTCTCGATCGCCTCCAGCGGAGGCAGGTCGGTCACCCGGAAGCGACCGACGAGGATCTCATAAGCCTCCGCCACCCCCAGTTCCACGATCGGCGTCAACGCCATCGGGGGGCCTTGCCCTGTCCCGTGTCAACCAGGACCGGCGAGAGTTGCCAGACCCCGTCACCACGGTTGATCCAGCGATAGCCTGGCGGACAGACCCAGATCCCCGAGGTTTCGCCGTCGAACCGGTCGCCACCCTGGTCCCGCCGATCCTCCTCGTTCTCGACCCTCGCGAGTTCCGCGCCCGCGGCGAAGTAGATGAACAGGGCCAGGGCGGCCTGGGGCAACATCCCGTTGGCCAGGCAGTACGCGCCGAACGCCACGGCCAGGACGCGCCCGATTCCCGCGGCGATCGCCGTGGCGCGCCGTCGTCCGAGCCAGCCCGAAAGCAGCGCCCGGAGCACCCGGCCACCGTCCATCGGAAACGCCGGGAGCAGATTGAAAACCGCCAGCACGACGTTCACAAGCAGCAATTGTCCGGCGAATTGGGTCAGCACGGCGGATTCCGAGAACAGGCCGATCCCTCCAAAGACGAACAGGGTCGTGGCGATGGCGACGTTGACCGCCGGGCCAGCCAGCGCGATCAGCAACTCCGCGCCCGCCGCCCTGGGCATCCGCGCCAGCCTGGCGACGCCCCCGATCGGGTAGAGCGTGATATCCTCGGTCTCGATTCCATATCGACGCGCCATGAGCGCATGGCCGAGTTCATGCAGGACCACGCATCCGAACGCGGTCATGGTCAAGAGCAAGGTGTCTGGCCGAGACGTGGCCAGCAGAGCGAGCAAAATCAAGAACGTCGGATGAAGGTAAAGATCGATACCCGCGACCCGACCGAGCTTCCACGACATGGGCATGAGTGCGATGGTCCTTTCCGGGAGGGGAACGCGTCCCTTTTCCCTGAGAATACTTCGCCGTGCAAGCCGGAAAGTTCGCACAAATCGGCCAGGGCGGCGGAAAAGACCCGTCACCTACGGACTTAGCGTTCCAGGACGCCGGGGCGTTGAATGACGAAGCCTTTCACCGAAACGTCAAGCAGCGGCCAGTTTTGCGCCGCGGTCACGCATTCGTACCCGCGACCGTCGATCACCACGGTGTCGCACGATCGCGCGGGGCCGACGCTGGGGCACCAACACATCGCCATGTCGTTGCCCAGAACTCTCGAACTGTCGGGGCGGAGTAACGCTTCCC
>JBFWRA010000247.1:0-6332 GCA_050249155.1 Isosphaeraceae bacterium
CACCTCGTCCTCCACCATCGCGGTCCACGACGGGTCGGCCAGGTCGCACTTGGTCAGGGCGATCAGACCGCCGGAAAGCCCCAGGAGTCGAAGAATTTCGAGATGTTCACGTGTCTGTGGCATGACCGAGTCGTCGGCGGCGACGACCAGCAGCGCGAGGTCCAGTCCCGTCGCGCCCGCGAGCATGTTCCTGATGAATCGCTCGTGACCCGGGACGTCGACCAGGGCGGCGTGGACCTCTCCCAGTTCCAGCGCCGCGAAACCCAGGTCGATGGTGATCCCGCGCTGTTTCTCCGCGGGCAGCCGGTCGGTGTCGATTCCGGTCAACGCGCGCACCAGGGCCGTCTTGCCGTGGTCGATATGACCCGCCGTGCCGATGACCAGGTCGCGCGCCGCCATGTCGTTCGAGACGTTCCTTCCGGCGAAAGTCGCCAATCGAAGCCAAAAGCTCAGTCTAGCCGGGACGACGCTCCCGCTCCAGGGCTCACGTGGGTTCTGTTCAAATAGACAGTGATCTGGGTCGTCGTCGATCGGGATTCCGACTTGACCGTCGGGGGTCGAATCGGGATACTCACCCCGGGCTGATCCCTTCCAGGCCGGGTGCCGGGGGTACTTCGACAGAGTGATCATGGACGACACCGTGAGCCGAGGGACGGATGGGAGGAGTTCGACCCGTCCACCACCGACCCCAGCCTGAGACGCCTCGCCAACGGCCCTTCGGGTTCGCCCACGGCGGCCCCTGAAGGCCGCCGTCGCTTCCGAGACGAGCCGGTCGACGCTTTCGCGAGAGTCGGCCGGGCCATCACGATCAGGGACGATGAGGATGGCCGCTTCGATGATGATCTCCAACGCGTTCTTGCTGATCTTCGCGGTCGCGTTCATGGGGTGCGTACTGGTCACCCCGATGGTGACCCGGATCGCGATCTGGGCCGGAGCGATCGACCGGCCCGACCAGTTTCGGCGGATTCACAAGAGCGCGACGCCGCGACTGGGCGGTCTCGGGCTCGCCTTCGGGATCTTCATCGGGATCTTCCTGGTGGTGACCGGAGGTTACGTGGACCAGTGGGACGCGATCGAGCCCTGGTGGCGTGGCGAGTGGCCCGTGCTGGTCGCCGCCCTGTTGGTGCTGGCGTTGGGGTTCGTGGACGACACGCGGGGGGTCGGTCCCCGGTTGAAGCTGCTCGGCCAGGGAACCGCGGTGCTGGTCCTCTTCTTCGGAGGGGTGCGCATCCAGGGCGTGAACCTTCTCGGCCTGGCGATCGATCTGGGGAGTCCCTCGATCACGTACTCGGCGTTCGGCGAGTCCGACACGTTCGGCCTGCCCAGCCTGCTGGTGACGACGGTCTGGTTCCTCGGATGTATGAACATCTGGAACCTGATTGACGGGATGGACGGCCTGGCGTCGGGTGTGGGCCTGCTGGTCAGCGGCACGCTGGCCCTGGTGGCGGTGGCGCACGACAACGTCGGGGTGGCGGTGACGGCCTCGGCCCTGGCGGGAAGCCTCGCGGGCTTTTTACTTTACAACTGGCACCCGGCCTGCATCTTTTTGGGAGACAGCGGCAGCCTTTTGATCGGCCTTCTGATCGGGGTGATCGGGGTGCAAGGGTCGTTCAAAGGCCCCTCGGCGATCTCGATCCTCTTTCCGATTCTGGCGATGGGCCTGCCGATCTCCGACACCGCGCTGGCGATCTTCCGCCGCTGGGTACGCAACCTACCCCTCAGCGCGGCCGACCGCCGGCACGTCCATCACCTCTTGATCGGTCTGGGTCTGAACCCGAGGCAGGCGGCGTTGATGCTCTATTGTTTCTCGGGGTTCCTCTGCGGCGTGGTGCTGCTGGGCGTGGCGCTGAAGAACGAGGAGCTGGCGCTGATCTTGGGCATCTCCGGGTGTCTGGCGTTCCTGTTGATCCTGACCAGCCGACTCAACGAATTCTCGGACCTTCGAGGGGATCTTCGAGCCCGACTGGTTCGCGGCCGGCAAGAGCGGTTCGCCGCGAAGACGACCTGGGAGGCGATTCAACGGATCGAGCTGTCGAAGTCCGAGGCGGACGTGCGCGAGATCCTGGAACGGACGACCCGGGCGCTGGGATGCGAGATCGTCACCCTCCGTTGCGACCGGGGAGGGGCCCCGGCCGCTCTCGAAGTGTCCGGGGAGCCCGAAACGCCCGCGCCGTCGGTGTCGGGTCCGTCCGCCCTTTTCCGACTGTCGTGTGGCCAGGACGTTCTACTGACGATGTCGTTGCAACAGGGTCGGCACACCCATTTGGCGGCGGACATCGCGTTTCGATTCCTCCAGCGATTGGCGTCGTCGGCGGCCGATCGCCTGGAAACGCTTCTGGCGGTTCCCGTCGCATCGGACGCCCCCGGCGAGGTCCGGCCCGACCTCGCCGAATCGGGGCCGCCGGCGGGGTTTCCTGGACACGGCTCGGCGGTCCTCTCGTTGTCGAGAGGGACCGTGGCGGGGAGACCCCCCCGCTGGCTCCGCATCGCGATCGGAGGGCGGCCAGGCGCGGTCACTCATCCCCCCTCGCTGGGGGAGGATTGAGCCTGATCGCCTGAGCGACCCACTCGACCGCGCCGCCGACCCGAGCGACCCCCACTGACCGAGACACCCCAGGACTGGAGCGGACCGATCCATGGATGGTATCCAACCCTATCATCAAGGCGCGTCGGTGAACGCCCGCCCGGTCGCCACGCCGGTCACCGCCACTCCGGTCAATCCCGCCGCGGCCAAGACTCCCAGCGACTACCTTCGAGCGCTTCGGCGACGGTTCTGGGCGGTCCTGATGGTGGCGGTCCCCCTGGCCGTCGCCGCGACGGTCTGGGTGCTCCGGATGCCCGCGGTCTACCAGGCCGAGGCGATGGTCCTGATCGAGCCCCCTCAGATCGACCCAGTCCTCTCTACGCTGGTCTCGCGGGACGTCGGTCAGCCCAACCGCGACGTGACCGATCGCTACCTGCCCAACCGGGTCGCCCAGCTCAAGAGCAAGGCGCTGGCGGAACGGGTCGTCAACGACCCCGCCTTCCTCCAGGGGGCCGCGCCCCCCGAAGGGGCCGCCGAGGAATTGCTCAAGAACCTCGCCACGAAGTACACCAACGGCACCAACTGGGTGAAGGTGACCCTCGACGGCACCGATCCCGCGAAGGTCGCCAAGCAACTTTCCACCCTGTTGGAGATCTTCGCCAGGGACGCCAGGCTGGAGTCGGAGACCAAGAACGACGACACGAGGTCGTTCGCCAGGCGGGGCCTGGAAACCCTCAAGTCGCAACTTCGCGACGTCGAGGTGGAGATCGGCGACATCTCCCAGAAGGCGAAGTTCATCGGACCTGGCGGGTCCAACATCTTCCAGGATCAATACCTCTCGGCCAACGCGATCCTCTCACATAAACGAGTGACCCTCGACGAGACCAAGCGTCAGGCCTGGATCGGCTCGCTCTTCCCCAAGACCCTGGAGAGAGATCCGGAGGAGCTGGCCGTCAAGGACCAGATCGCCAGGCTCCAGGAGTCGCGCAGGCTTCTCGTGGAGCGGCTGCAAGAGTATCGAAGGGTGATCCGGAACTTCGACGGCGACCCCGCCGTCAAGCAGACCGCGGCCAAGCTCGACAAGGTAATCGACAATATCGAATATCTGAAGTCGAGCATCGTTCCGAAAGAGGCGGCGACCGACCCCGCGGAGATGCTGGTCAACGCGATGCAGGAGGAACTGCGGGCGCTCCAGGAGACCGCCGACGAGTTCCTCAATCAGTTCAAGGAATCGATGCCTGAGCACCAGAGGTTCCTGGCGCTCCAGGACGAGCGGGAGCGGATGCGGGAGCGCGTTTACGGCCTGGAAACGAAGATCCTCGAATTCGACACGGTGTCGAAGTCCCAGAAGCAGCCGGTTCAGGTCTACGGCACGGTGGCCGAGCCGGTCGTGCCGATCCGCCCGAAGCGTTTGATCTACATCGCCATCGCCCTGCTGATGAGCCTGGGAGCGGGGATCGGCCTGGTCTGTTTGCTGGAACATGTCGACCACTCCGTCAAGGTTCCGGAACACCTCAGCGCCGGCTTGACTCTGCCCTTGCTGGGGGTGATCCCGCGAATCCGGCGGACCGCCCTGGTTCAGCGAGGCGCGCACCTCTGGACCCCCGGAGACCCCGGCTCGGTCGAGGCCGACGCCTTCCGCAACCTTCGGGCCAGCCTGTTGGGCGCATCGGACCGGATCGGACCGATCACCACCCTGCTGGTCACCAGCGCCAAGGCGGGCGAGGGGAAAAGCACGACCGCGCTGAACCTCGCGGCCACCTGCGCCCGGGCCGGTGAGCGGACCCTCCTGATGGACGTGGACCTCCGAAGGCCAAGTCTTCGTGGCGTGTTCGACGACGAGTCGCGAGAGCGAGGACTGGTCGACGTCCTGCGGGGCGCGTTGCCCTGGCAACGCACCCTCGTGAGGACCGACGTCCCCAACCTCGACTTCCTTCCGACCGGTGACGCCACGGGGATTCCCATCGAGATCCTGGGCACCCTGGAGCTTCGACAGCTCGTGATCGCCCTGGGTGGTCACTACGACCGGGTGATCCTGGACGGGCCCGCGGTGCTCGGGCTGGCCGACTGCCGGATGCTGGGCAGGGTGGTGGACTGCGCGGTCATGGTGGTCCGTTCGGGAGCCCATGAGTTGAGACCGCTCCAGCGCGCCAAGGCGATGCTGGAGCAGTCGCACGTCCTGATCGCCGGCGTGATCTTCAACGGACTGGCCGAGGACCTTCAGAACTGGTCGAGCTACGGCCCTTACGAGCCGTACGCCTTCAGCGCCCCCGCGGTCGCGGAAGGTCGTCGAGCGGCTCTTTCCGCCTCGGGTTCGGAAGCGGCCTGACCCTTTTACCACCTCGACCCCGAGAGGGAGACGACACCTTGACGCTTCGGCTTCGCCTCCTTCGAGCCACCGATCACCTCCTGGCGGCCCTCGTCGCCGGGTTGCTCCTGGGAAGCGCCCTGGCCTTTGGAGGACGGGTCTGGTGGGCACCGGCGGTCCTGGCGGCGCTTTGCGGTTTCATGACGTTGACTTTCCTGCTCCGCACGCTCGTCGAAGGGCGGTTGACGCTCCTCAAAAGCCCGCTGACGTTCCTGGCGTGCCTGGCCTTGGCCCTCGGCGCGCTTCAGGTCGCGCCCTTGCCCGCGGCGGTGTCGGGATTGGCGTCGCCGAACGCCAGGGCCGCCTACGCGCTGGGGTTCTTGCCCGACCGACCCCGTCGGATCGACCCCTCGGTGGAATTGCCGGAGCCGCCCGCGATTCGATCGCCCGTCTCGGTCGACCGCCCCGCCACGATCCGTTGGGTCGCGGGCGCGGCCGCCTGTCTGGCGGTCTTCGTCGTGATCTCCCGGTTCGCGGACCGGCTGGGACGTCTCTACCTGGTCTGGGGATGCGTGGTCGCGGCGTTTTTCCTCAACACGTCGCTGGCGGTCGTGCAGTTGATCTGCGGGAACTCCGGGCTTTATGGTTTGATCAACCCCGGTGCCGGGCCGCTCTGGGCCCCCGACCTGAACGACCTCCTGGCCTCCCCCAACGCCACGAGGCTCCGCGGCCTGGTGGAAGCCCAGGGGGGGCATCCCTCCTGGTTCTCGGCGGTTCCCGATCGTCCCTTCGCGATCGGAACCCAGATGGGGGGCGCGGGGGCCTACCTCGCGTTGGGATCGCTCGGCTTGCCCCTGGCCCTCGGCATCACGCTACAACTGATGGCGCCGCGGGGAAGCCGGGAGCCGCTGGGTCTCCGACTGTCGCAGGCGGGGCAGGGGGGGCTGCTCACGCTGATGATCCTTCTGTCGATGACCAGCGCGCTGGTGGTCGGTCTTCTGGCCGGTCCGCTTCTGGCCGCGCCCTTCGCGGTGGGACTCCTCGCCGTGGGGTTGCCCGCCGCCAGGCCGACGGGCCTTCGCTGGTCGGCCGTGGGGTTGACCGCGTTCGCGCTCGTCTCGCTCGCCAGCGGGGCCACGCTGGGCAAGGTCTGGGAATCGTCTCGAACGATGCCGCCACCGGTGGCACCGGTCGATCTGAGGATCGCCGCGACCGTCTGGACCGACGCCCTGGCGATCTTCGCCGACTTTCCCCTGGCGGGGACGGGCCTGGGCACCTTCGCCACGATCTTCCCCTATTACAAGTCGACCGACGCCGGGTCGACGACCGCCATGAGCAGCCTCTTGCAATGGAGTCTGGAGGCGGGCTTGCTTGGCCTGGGAGTGCTCGGGATCGCCCTCCTCTGGTGCCTGGGTAGGATCCCCTCGGCGGTCAAGGGGGTCGGTGCCGCCGACCGGGCGCTCGTCTTCGGCTTGATTGGGGCGGGGCTTGGATTTACTC
>JBFWRA010000248.1:0-6324 GCA_050249155.1 Isosphaeraceae bacterium
GCGGACGCTCGGCAGGCTGAACACCGTCGAGGAGTTCCGCGACCTGATCGTCGCCAACCGCAACGGCTACCCGATCCGCCTGAGGGACCTCGGCGAGGTGATCGACGGCGCCGAGGAGCCTCGCACGCTGGCCAGGCTCGACGACAAGAACGCCGTGAGCCTGGTGGTGCAGAAGCAATCGGGAGTGAACACCGTCGCGGTGGTCGACGCGCTGCTCGAACGCCTGGAGGAGATCAAACCGACGCTCCCACCCGACGTCGAGACGGTGGTGATCCGCGATCAATCGCGGTTCATCCGCAATTCGATCGAGGAGGTGAAGTTCCACCTGGTGCTCGCCGCGGTGCTCGTCTCCGCCACGATCCTGCTGTTCATCAGGGACTGGCGAACCACGTTGATCGCCACCCTCGCGATCCCGACGTCGATCATTCCCACGTTCTTCTTCATGAGCTACATGGGGTTCACGCTCAACAACATCACGATGCTTGGCCTGATCCTGGCCATCGGGATCGTGATCGACGACGCGGTGGTCGTTCACGAGAACATCTTCCGGCACATGGAAGAGGACGGGATGGACGCGATGGAGGCGTCGGTCAAGGGGACTCGTGAGATCGCCCTGGCGGTCCTCGCCACGAGCCTCTCCCTGATCGTGATCTTCCTGCCGATCGCGTTCATGGGGGGAATCGTCGGCCGGTTCTTCTCGAGCTTCGGGTTCACCGTGGCGTTCGCCGTGGCGATGAGCCTGTTCGTCTCCTTCACCCTCACCCCGATGCTATGCTCTCGATTCCTCAAGCTCGAGCCGGGCGAGGCGGGTCACGCCAAGAGCAAGTCGGGACTCTTCTACCGATTGACCGACGGCGGCTACGGCCTGGTTCTTCGCGGCGCGTTGCGTTTCAAGACGCTGGTCGTGCTGCTGACGATCCTGGTGGTCGCCAGCACGGTCCCGATCGCCGGTGTCATGGGGCTGTCGCTCATCCCGCGCGACGACCAGAGCGAGTACGAGCTCTCGATCACGACCCCGGAAGGGTACACCCTGGACCGCGCCAGCACGCTCTTCGCCGAGATCGAAGGGAGGCTCCGGAAGTTACCGAGCACGCGGCACATCTTCACCCAGATCGGCCAGACCAGCGGAGGCCGGGTCGTGAAAGGGGAGGGGGACGTCACCCACGGCTCGATCTACGTCCGGATGGCCGACCTGGAGGAGCGCGACTATTCGCAGTTCGACGTTCAGCAACAGGCCAGGGAGATCCTCACGGACTATCCCGACCTTCGCGCCAGCGTGAACGACGTCTCGGCGTTCCAGGGGGGACGCCGCCCTCAGACCTTCCAGATCAACCTCGCCGGTCCCAGCCTGGAGAAACTCTCCCAGTACGCCGACACCCTCGTGAGCGAACTCAGGAAGCGGCCCGGGCTGGTCGACCTCGACACGACGCTCTCCCTGCGCAAGCCGGAGATTCAGGTGGTCATCGACCGCGAAGCGGCCAGCGACCTGGAGATCCCGATCGCCACCGTGGCCGACTCCCTCCGCATCCTCGTCGGCGGATTGCCGGTCAGCAAATTCCGGGACGGCGACGAGCAGTACGACGTCTGGCTCCGCGCCGCGGAGCAGGATCGGTCGTCACTGCAAGGGGTCAACGATCTGACGCTCCCCTCGCCCAGCGCGGGTCTGGTGAAGCTCACCAGCCTCGCGAAACTGCGCGACGCGCGGGGACCGACGGAGATCGAGCGACTGACCCGAGAGCGCGTCGTCACGGTCCTGGGCAACCCCGACGGCATCGCGCTGGGGGAGGCGGTCTCGCGATCCAACGCGATCCTCGGCGAGATGAACATGGAGCCTGGGTATTCCTCGATTCTCACGGGTCAGGCCAAGACCCTCGCGGAAACGGGGTATTATTTCATGATCGCGTTCGTGCTCTCGGTGGTCTTCATGTACTTGATCCTGGCCGCCCAGTTCGAGAGCTGGTTGCAGCCGGTCGCGATCTTGATGGCGCTTCCCGTCACGATCCCGTTCGGGCTGCTCTCGCTGGTGCTGTTCCAGACCCCGATGGACCTTTACGCGATGTTCGGCCTCTTCATGCTGGTCGGCATCGTGAAGAAGAACGGGATCTTGCAGGTCGACGCGACCAATCAGCTTCGGGCCAAGGGGGTTCCGCGCCACGAGGCGATTCTCGAGGCGAACCACACGCGGTTCCGCCCGATCCTGATGACCACCGTGATGCTGGTCGCCGCCATGATCCCGATCGCGGTCGGGCAGGGACCGGGCTCTGGCGCTCGCGCGAGCATGGCGAAGGTCATCATCGGCGGACAGATGCTCTCGTTGATCCTTGCGCTGATCGTCACGCCGGTGTTCTACGCGCTCCTGGATACCTGGGGGAACTTCATTCGACGAATGGGCTTCCACTTCTCCGTCGAGTCGAAGACCCCCGCCTCCGGGGAGCCGGCTCCTTCCGCCTCCCCGGGGATGCTTCCGTTCGAGCCCGAACCCGTCGGACGTTCGGAGCGGAGCGAAACCCTGGTGTGACCGCGCTTTGACCGAGGTCCGCGCTTCAATCCCCCTTGGCCTCGTCCCAGATCGGCCCGTAAACCGACTTGTCAAACGGTGGGCAACCGGTGGGGAACTGGCCCAGGGGGTGGTGCTTGGAACGCATCAGCGCGGTGCAGTAGCTGAAGGTCCGGCAGATCCGCTTCGGGTCCAGGGGCTCTCCCCGAAGCACGTGCCGGCCGAAGTCGGGTTGAGAGAGCGAACCTCGGCCGATCCCCACGAACGACGTCCTTCCCCTGGCGACGTTCGACGCCCCCGCCTGGAACGCGAACGCCTGAAGCCAGCTGTATCCCGAACCGACGACCGCCAGGTCCGGATGGGCCTGGCTCACCGCCGCGGTCAGCCGGAAGTGTCGATCGACGCCGATCAACGGGTGCTCGGGTGAGAGATACCCGTCGACCGGGGCGTACTCGAACGGGCGAAGGATGTGCGGGCTCGCGTAGGGGTTGCCCATCGTCACGTTGACCAGCGACACGCCCAGCCTCCCGAGCTGGCCAATCCATTCGATCGGCTCGCGCAGGTCCTCCTGGAACGGGTCGTCCTCGCGGGTGCCCCAGCACGAGGTGACCGGCGTCTCGAAGGCGCAAGGCACTCCGGGCGCGTCCGGGCCATTCATCTGGAACGGGACGCCGTCGAAGACGTTCAATCGCGTGGCGATCAGGCCGCCGGGGTTCTCGTCGCGGAGGCGGGGAATCAGCTCTCGGAGGAATCGGGTTCGGTTTTCAAACGGTCCGCCATACTTGCCTGGCCGCTCGCGCGACGCGAGTAGTTCGTTGAGGAGGTAGCGATGGCACTGCTTCAGATCGACGAAGTCGAACCCGGCCCGGAACGCCACGCGAGCGGCTTCGGCGTAACGGTCTTGAAGCCGGTCGAGGGCCTCGTCGGAGAGCGTCGGCGTGTCCGGCCCCGCCCTGAGTCCCCTGGCCTTGTCGATGATCGTTCGGGGGTCGAGCAGCGGGTCGCGCATCGCCAGGATCGGGGTGGGCACGCTGTATCGGCCGGAATGAGTCAACTGAAGGCCGATCAGCAGGTCGGAGTCGTCTCCCCACTCGCGACGGTGGGCGTCTCGACACGTCTGGACCAGGCCCGACAGGCCCGCGAGGTGGACCTCCGTCGCGAGGAGCTGGCGGGAGTTCGCCCGGGCCTCGGGGACGACGGCGGCGGCCTCTCCCCAGATCAGCTTGGCACCCCCCGCGCCGAACCGTTCGTAGCGTCGAACGGTCAACTCGCCAGGAGCGCCGTCGGGCGCGCCGTCGCAACCCTCCATGGGCTGGATCGCCAGGCGGTTCCCGACGGTCCGCCCCGCCACCACGATCGGTGCCGCCAGGGGAGCGAGATCCTCCTGAAGCGTCACGTCCAGGCCACGCCGTCGGGCGTCGTCGGCGAGGGCGTCCGCCGTCTTGTACTTGAAGTCGCGCGACACGAAGAGTCTCCCCGATGGCGAAGTGGAACCCCGGCGAATGGGGCTCGACCGCGATGGCGATCGTGTCACGAACCGGCCCCTGTCGCAAGTCGAGTCCGGCTTGGCGGTCCTTGACGACCCCCGCCGAACCGTCGTACAGTCAAACTAACCTTACGAACGGTTCCGTCAAGAACCGCGGCGTTTCCGCCGCCCGACCCGACTCGATCCGGGGCGTGTCACGTCGCGACCCCGAGTCCCGAGGAGCCGCTCATGGCGCGTTGCGCAGCCTTGCTCTGGACAGGGGTCGTCCTGGCCACGATCGGGACGGAACCCTCGCCCACGACCGCCGCCGAGGACCCGAGGACCGCGTCGACCTTTCTCCAGGGACTCCGCGACCGGGGCTATTTCGACCTCGCCGCCGAGTACCTCGAGCGCCTCCGCGCCGAATCCGCGACGCCTCCCGAACTCTCCGAGGTCATCGACTACGAACTCGGCAGGACCTACCTCGACGAGGCCTCCAGGACCGGCGACCTGGTCCGGCGCCGAGATCTTCTCGACAAGGCCAGGGTTCGGCTAGAAACCTTCACGCGTGAACACGCCAATCACCTCAACGCGCCCGAAGCCTTCGTGCAGCTCGCCAGGCTGATGGTCGAGCGCGGGCATCTGGCCAAGATCGAGGCCGACGACGCCACCGAGGACGACGTCCGGGAAACCAAGCTGGCCGAGGCCCGCGCGTCGTTCGACCAGGCGCGGCCCGCTTACGACACGGCCATCAAGACCCTCAAGGACGCCTACGAGAAGTTCCCACGATTCTTGACCGCCGACGATCCCCGATTCCCCCAGCGCGAACAGACCCACAACGCCTTGATGCAGGCCCAGCTTCAACGCGCCGTGGTCGATTACGAACAAGCGCAGACGCACCCGCTCGGCTCTCCGCCTCGCACGGAGTTGATGGACAAGGCGCTCGTCCAGTTCGACGAACTGCACAAGAGTTATCGCACCCAGTTCACCGGCCTGACCGCCCAGATGTGGCAGGGAAAGTGTTACGAGGAGCGCGGCGAGGAGGGAGACCTGGGCAGAGCCCTGGGGATCTACACCCTCTTGCTGGAACACCCGGATCCGAGGCTTCGCCCGCTCCAACGGCACGTCGGCTATTTCCGGATCATCGCGCTGGGCAAGCGCAAGGAATACGCCCTGGCCGCCGACGAGGCGCTCCGCTGGCTCCAGGCGAACAACCGCCCCGAGCTGCTTCGCGACCGGGAAGGACTGGGCGTTCAGTTCGAGCTGGCCAAGAACATCATCGCTCAACTCCCCGGGGTGAGGGACGAGTCCGCCCGCGAAGCCGCCACCAAGCGGATCGTCGACGTGCTGGGACAGGTCGTTCGCTACTCGTCGCCTTTCAAGGCCGAGGCGATCGCCCTCCTCAAAACGTACAAACCGAGCGCCGCGGCGAACGCGACGGAGATCTCTCGGCTGAACTACGAGGACGCCGTCGCTCAGGCGGAGCAATCGCTGGCCGCGCAGGAGTGGGACCAGGCCCGGGCGCTCTTGAAACAGGCGGTCCGGAGAGCCGAGTTGCTCCGCGACGTCGACAAGACGAATTACGCGCGCTACAACCTCGCGTTTTGTGACTACATGTCGGGGCGTTACTACGAGGCGGTCGTGCTGGCGGATCACCTGGCCCGTCGCTATCCCCGCGGCGGCCTTTCCGCCAAGGCGGCCGAGATCGCGATGGCCGCGCTGGAGAAGGCGTACAACACGTACACCAAGGTCGATCGCGCCGGCGATCTGAACAACCTGATCGACGTCGCCAAGTACACCGCCGAGGCCTTCGCCGAGAGCGAGCAGGGGGACACCGCCAAGCTCGCCCTCGGCCAGATTTACGACGGCACCGGCCGTTACGCCGAGGCGGTCGCCGCCTACGAGTCGATCCGGACCGGTTCGGCGAAATGGGTCGAGGCGAAGACCAGGGCGGGTTCGTCCCACTGGGAACTCAGCCGGGTCCACAGGCGCGCGGGCAAGACGGCCGAGGCCGACGCCGAGGTCGCCACCGCCCTGGCCAAGTTGAACGAGGCGTTGCGCGCCCGCCGAGAGAGCGGTACGACCTCGTCCGATCCCGGCCTGATCGATAACGTTTGCGACCTCGCGGACGTCCACCTCGAAACCAGCAAGCCCGACGAGGCGCTCAAGTTGCTGGAACCGCTGGCCAAGGACCAAAGTTCCACAAGCGGGCCGGCGTTCACCCGGCTCATCTCCACGCTGCTTCGGGCCCACGTCGCCACCGGCCAGGCCGACCTCGCGGTGGCCGACATGGCCACGTTGGAACGCGCCGGAAGCACCGGCGCGGGTCTGACCCAGCTCTATTTCCGGCTGGGCAAGCTCC
>JBFWRA010000249.1:0-6300 GCA_050249155.1 Isosphaeraceae bacterium
GGGCCTGCGGGGCCTCGGGTCTTCGCCCGACGTTCGGGCGGATCAGCCGGCACGGTTGCATGACCCTGAGCTGGTCGATGGACAAGCTCGGGCCGATCGCCAGGTCGATCGAGGATTGCGCCCTGATCTTCGACGCCATCCACGGCGCGGACGGCCTCGACCTCGCCGCGATCGATCAGCCCTTCTCATGGCCCCCGAGGCGTTCGCTCTCCGGCGTCAGGGTCGGCTACGTCGAGGAAAAGGAACGGCCCTTCGATCAGCGAGACGAACTCAGGGTGTTGAAGTCGCTCGGATTCACGCTGGCGCCGATCACACTGCCCGAGGACCTGCCCGTCTCGGCGATCACGCTGATGCTGGGAACGGAAGCGGCGGCGGCCTTCGATGAGCTGACGCGCAATCATGTGAGCGAAGGATTGAATTCCTGGCCGTCGACGTTCCGGGTCGGCCAGTTCACCCCGGCCGTCGAGTACCTCAGGGCGGCCAGGGTGCGGACCCAGTTGATGGCGGCGATGACCAAGGTGATGGAACGGGTGGACGTCTACGTCGCCTCGGGACAGGACCTGCCGATCACGAATTTGACCGGTCATCCCAGCACGGTCTTTCCCTTCGGGTTCACCGAGAACGAGGGGCGTCGGAAACCCGGCTCGATCACCCTGACGGGCCGGCTTTACGACGAGTCGACCTTGCTGGCCGTCGCCAGGGCCTTCCAGGAGGCCCAGGGGGATCATCTCGAACGCCCGCCCCTGGACCGCTACCTGGCCGAGGCTGACGGATAAGGATACGCGGAAATGAAAAACGCGAGGGATCGGCGTTCGCCGAATCCTCGCGTCGTGTGCGCCGTCAAGGCCGCCGCGTCGATCGCGGCGGCCCGGGTCGCGGTCAGGGGGCCCCGAAGAACACGCCGTTGACCAGCGCGTTGTTGCCCGAGGTCTTGGTGAGCCGGATCGTGAGCCTGCCCGTCAGATCCCAGACGAGGTAGGTTCCGCCGTTGAACGACGTGACGGTGCGCGAGTCGAGGATCGCCCCGGTGCCGCCGTCAAGGATCTCGACCCGCTGGCCTCTCGCGGTGGAGTCGTAGTCGACCATGTAGATCGACACGCGCCTTCCGGGGCCTCCCTCAAGGTTGAGTTCCAGGGTGAACTGGTCTCCGTACCAGGTGGTGGCTTGCCTGGTGGAGGTTCCCGGGGTTTGCAGCGCCCTGGGATCGGAGGTGGAACCGGTCCAGGAGTAGTAGCTCGCCCCGGCGGGGTTGAGCGACACTCCGGTGGGCAGGGACGCCGGCCCGCCCGCCAGCGAGTAACCCTCGCCGCCGTAGACCCCTTGCCAGGTGCCCGCGGTGGTGGTGTCGGTCCTGACGAACGAGGCCGTGGCGGTCGCCGTGGTCGTCCCCGCGCCGAAGAAGACGCCGGCGACCACCGCGTTGTTGCCCGAGGTCTTGGTGAGCCGGATCGTGACCCGGCCGCTCAGGTCCCAGACGAGGTAGGTTCCGCCGTGGAACGAGGTCACGTTTTTCGAGTCGAGGACCGCCCCGGTCACTCCGTCGAGGATCTCGATGCGCTGACCCCTGGCGGTGGAGTCGTAATCCAGCATGTAGAGGGCGACTCGTCGCGGCGTCGTGCCGGTCAGGTTCAATTCCAGGTTGAACTGCTCACCGTACCAGGTGGTGGCCTGTCGGGTGGAGGTTCCGGGAGTTTGGAGCGCTCTTGGGTCGCTGGTCGCGTCGGACCAGGAGTAATAGTTCGTGCCGGTTGGAACTAGACTGGCGTAACTGGGCAGGGCGGTCGGGCCTCCGGCCATGCTGTAGCCCTCGCCACCGTAGATCCCTTGCCAGCTTCCGGAGGTCGAGCTGTCGGATCGGACGAACGCCGCGGTGCCCGAGGGGGAGGTCGTCGTCCCCGCGCCGAAGAAGACGGCGTTCAGCAACGCGTTGTTGCCCGCGGTTCGGGTGAATCGGATCGTGACCCGACCCGTCAGGTCCCAGACGAGGTAGGTTCCGCCATTGAATGACGTGACGGTCCGGGTGTCGAGCACCGCGCCGGTGACTCCATCCAGGACTTCGACCTTTTGGGCTCTGGCGTTCGAGTCGTAGTCGACCATGTAGATGGCGACCCGACGGGCCGTGGTTCCGGTCAGGTTGAGCTCGACGTTGAACTGCTCACCGTACCAGGTGGTGGCCTGTCGGGTGGAGGTTCCGGGAGTTTGCAGGGCGCGCGAGTCGTTGGTCGCGGTCGTCCAGGCGTAGTAGTCGGCGCCGGAGGGGATCAGCGTGGCGTAGCCTGGGAGCGCGGTCGGCCCGCCCGCCAGCGCGTAACCTTCGCCGCCATAAACGCCTTGCCAGCTTCCCGAGGTGATTGGATCACTCGAGACGAAGGTCGCGGCGCCGGAGGCGGCGGTGGCCCCGACGGCCCCGGCGGCGTTGAGGCGACGGCCGTTCGGGGTGTAGGAGACCAGGCCGGCGGTCGGCGCTCCGGTGGAGACGATCCGATCGATCACCTGGGTGTAAGTCCAGTTGGGATTGGCCGCCAGGACCATCGCGGCGACCCCCGCGGCGTGCGGGGCGGCCATCGACGTGCCCGAGAAATACGCGTAGCTATTCCCCAACGTCGTGCTGAGAATGTTCACGCCGGGCGCGCCGATTTCGACCGCGGCGCCATAGTTGGCGAACCCGGCCTTCTGGCCGGTGCTGTTGATGGCGGTGACGGTCAACACGTTGGCGTGGGTGTCGCCCGCGGGGTAGAAATTGATGGCGTTGACGTCGCCTCCGTCATTGCCCGCGGCGACGACGAAGATGTGGCCCAGGGTCTCGGCGTAGCCGATGGCGTCGGCGATGACCTGGCTGAACCCCTGCCCGCCCCAGCTATTGTTGGAGATCCTCGCGCCCAGGTCCGCGGCGTATCGGATGGCCGCGGCGGCGTGGGGGTCGGTCCCCTCGCCGTTGGGCGCGATGAACTTCAGCGGCATGATCTGGAGCCGCCAGTTGAGCCCGGCGATCCCCAGCCCGTTGTCGGTCATCGCCCCGAAGGTTCCGGCGGTGTGCGTGCCGTGGCTATGGTCGTCCATCGGGTCGTTCGTGTTGGTGATGAAATTCCAACCGATGAGGTCGTCGACATACAAGGGATTGCCGCTGGTGTGGCCGTCGGCCCAGCCCCCGAGCCCGGTGTCGACGCCGGATCCGTTCTTCTGCATCGGAGCGAGCAGGTCGGTGCCGGTGATCCGTCCGTCTCCGTTGACGTCCTGAATCTTGCCGACGCCCTGGTTGATCGGTTCGTTCAGGTCCCAGAACGTGATCAGGCCGTCGCCGTCGAGGTCCACGAGGTTCGGGAGTCGCGAGGTGGGGATCTCCGACTGATTGATCCAGATGTTCTTGTAAAGATCGGGGTGATTGTAGTTGACCCCGGTGTCGATACTCGCGACCGCGACGTTGGTCGAGCCGACGGTGGTGTTCCAGGCGTTGGGAGCGTTGACGCCGAACGTTCCGTTGAGACCCCAGAGCGCGCCGTTGGCGTACTGGGGGTCGTTGGGTTCGGCGGTGATCGAGAACGTGGATTCCGGAGTCGCGTAGGCGATATCGGCCCGTCCCGCGAGGCCGTCCCGCAAGGCCTGGAGCGCCTCCTGCGCGCCGGTGACTCGAAGAAGCCCCGGAACGTTCGTGGAGGTGGGGATGACGTCGGTCATCATGGAAATCTGAGTCGCCACGGGAGAGGCCGGGCCGTTGATTTGAATCAACAATGGGGTCGTTCCGGCCGTGGTCAGAAGGGAGCGGGCCTCCAGGGACTCGATCGAAAGGGCCCGCGCGCGTCGAGTGTGGGCACCTTTGGGGTGCCTTCGCGAAGGTGTGCTCAGCATGGGAGTGCGATCTCTCGATTACCCGCGAGACAGTGCGCGGATCGCGTCACGGCTGGGGGATGACCGTAATCTGGACCAGAAATTCTGAGAAGGTGTCGCGGCGGCCTGGGCGTTGGCCGAGATGTCCACTGTTCGAATATCTTAGGCGAGTGCCACGAGCCCCCGCAAGTCCAGGCGATTTCAGCGCGGCGGGCCGTCATCGATTCGAGGTCCACCGCGCGATCGTGCCAACGGCCGGGCGGACTCCGCTCCGCCGCGGCCAGGTCCCGGGTAGCCCTCGAAGCATCGGGAGGGTTTTCTTAGAATCTCCAGGGGAGATCGCTCGGTCGTCGACTCGATTCGACGCCTGGGCGATCCTTCGTTCGTGCCATGCGGAGGGCGTGATGACAGGTTGGAAGTCGTTCGGCTCGCATGTGATCACCTCACTGGTCACACTCGCGATGGTCTCGTTTCTTTTTGGCGGCATGGGTGGACCGCGCCGGCCGGCTCCCCTGGACGAGATCGCCGCGCCCTTGCCGGGCGTCAGCCCAGTCCGCCCCAGGCCGATCGCGCCCCCTTCCGCCGAGGCGGCCACCAGCGACGAACAGGTGAATATCCAGGTTTACGCCCTGGCCAACCGAAGCGTGGTGAACATCACCACCGCGGTGGAGCCTGTCGGATTCTTTGGCGAGGAGGTCGCCTCGGGCTCGGGCTCGGGGTTCGTGATCGACAAGAAAGGGCATATTCTCACAAACTATCACGTCGTCGAATCGGCGAACGCCGTTCAGGTGACCCTTTTCGATGGCTCCGCGCATCCCGCTCGCGTGATCGGGGCCGACGCCGCCAACGACGTCGCGGTGGTTAAGATCGACGCGCCCGCGGAGCTATTGTTTCCCTTGCCGCTGGGAGATAGCGCGGCGGTGGTCGTCGGCCAGAAGGTGCTCGCCCTGGGGAACCCGTTCGGTCTGGAACGGACGCTGACCACGGGCATCGTCAGCGCTTTGGACCGCTCGCTGCGGTCGAAGAACAACCGGACGATCAAGGGGATCATTCAGACCGACGCGGCGGTGAATCCGGGCAATTCCGGAGGGCCCTTGCTCAACGCGCGGGGCGAGGTCATCGGCGTGAACACGGCGATCATCAGCCAGGTCGGCCAGAGCGCCGGGATCAGCTTCGCCGTTCCGATCAACGGGATCGCGCGCATCCTTCAGTCGCTGATCGAGAATGGTCGGGTGATCCGGGCGGACCTGGGGATCACCCGGGTCTTCACCACCGCGGAGGGGCTGTTGGTGCTGGGATTGGTGGACGGAGGGCCGGCGGACCGCGCCGGCATCCTGCCGATTCGACTCCGCGTCGAGAACCGGGGAGGCTTCCGGGTCCGTCGGCTCGACCCTTCCACGGCCGACCTGATCGTCGCGGTCGATGGCAAACGCGTGCGGAGCGTCGAGGACTTGTTGATCGCGGTGGAGTCGCACGCGCCTGGGGAGACCGTCCAGATCGGGATCGTCCGCGAAGGCGAGGTGATGGAGATCCCCGTGGTTCTTGGGGCGTCGTGACCTGGACGCGTCAACGCTCGCGACGATTCCTCGCCGCGAGCAGCGCGAGGGTTCCCGTCAGCCAGAGGCCAAATCCCGTCGCGAACAGGGCGGCGAGCCCGGTGGCGGGTGAAAACGGAAGGCTCTCCCAGAAGGGGGCGTCGCCCCTGGTCCGCCAGACCATCCCCGCCATCGCGAGCAATTCCAGCAAGAGCCCAGAACGGCGCAGGGTTTGTGCGAGGGCGGGGGTCATCAAGGGGCCTCGGGGACGGTTCGGTGGACGACGCTCCCCTGTTCGGAGCGAGGGCGAAGGTCCGCCCATGAGCCTTCCGTGGTTCCTCGGGAAACTCCAGAATCGATCCAGCACGAGGTCGTCCCTGGGCCCGGCCAGAACGCGAGGCCGGGTCCAGGGCGATCCCTGGTCAAATCGTGGGCAACTCGAAGCCCTTGCGCGCCTCTCGGGTGAGCAGGGCGTTGGCCTCGGGGTCGTTGGGGAACGTCTCGGTGGCGTCGTCCCAGACGAGCTTGCGTCCCAGCTTGTAGGCGATGTTGCCGAGGTGGCACGTGATCGTCGACTTGTGACCGATTTCGATATCGCAAACCGGCCGCTTCCGGCTCCTCATGCAGTCCAGGAAGTCGCGAACGTGGTTCGGGATGCCGTCGTTTCGGGCCTTGAAGGACGAGGCTTCCAGGTTGATCTTCCGGATCTCCCGGTCGCCGTGGACGAGCTTGATGCCGTAGGGCAGCACGACCTTGTCGGGGGTGATCTCATGCCCGGAGCGGTCGAGCATCAGGCTTCCCTCGGTGCCGCAGAAGAGGATGCCGTAGTCGTGGCCGTTGAACTTCAGGCCGTTCCCCTTGCGCATCGAGTAGGTGAGGGTGGTTCCGGGGAACTCGTTGTCGACCTGAAGCGTGTCGGGCGTGTCGCGGCCGTCGTCGG
>JBFWRA010000250.1:0-6273 GCA_050249155.1 Isosphaeraceae bacterium
CGATCCGTCGCGACGACATGGTGGCTTTCCACCCAGAAGATGGCCGGGCGATCCTCAACCCGGTCGACGGCCCCCGCTCGCGTCGCGCGTGGCGGACCGGAGGCGCGAGCGATCCAGGTACTCGTGGCGGAGTCTAGCCCAGAACCGGCTGGTCGTGAAGACGAATCGTGAGTCCCGCCCAGGTCCTCCGGGAGTTGACTTCAACCCACCGTCGGCAGCACAATTCTCTCTTGGAGGGGGACAGGTCGCCCGCCCGACCGACCCGAGGGCGGGGGCCCAGCCTCCCCCGGGGAGCGGAACCTACACATGGCCAGGTTCGCCGTTATCCTGCCGGCCGCGGGCCGATCGTCACGGTTCGGCGACTCCAAGCGCAAGAAGGTTTTCGCCGAACTCGACGGCAGGGCCGTCTGGCTTCGCGCCGTGGAACCGTTCGTCAACCGGGACGACGTCGGCCAGATCCTCGTCGTCATCGCCCCCGAGGATCGCGAGCTATTCGAACTTCGGTATCGGCCGAGCGTCGCCTTCCTTGGGATTCAGGTCGTGGAGGGGGGTGCCGAGCGCCACGACTCGATCGCCAGCGGCCTCGCCCTGCTCAAGCCGGATTGCGACCACGTCGCGATTCACGACGCGGCCCGACCGTGTCTGACCACCGAGTTGATCGACGCGCTGTTCGCCGCCGCGGAAGCCCACGGCGCGGCGCTTCCGGCGGTCCCCGTCAGCGACACCGTCAAACGCGTCGATGACGGCAAACGCACGATCGAGACCGTGCCCAGGCGGGGCCTTTACCTCGCCCAGACGCCCCAGGTGTTTCGTCGCGACCTGATCGAACGCGCCTATGCCGAACGTTCGCGCCTGGAGACGCCGATCACCGACGACACCCAACTCGTCGAGGCCCTCGGTCATCCCTGCGCGGTGGTCGAGAGCACGCCCATGAACCTCAAGATCACGACGGCCGAGGATCTTCGACTGGCCTCCGCGATCCTCCAGGCCAGGCCAGCGCCCAAGCCGGCGGGGTCCGCGCATCCGTTCGCCGACGAACAGGCCAGGTGGGGAGACCTTCCCAGGATCAATCCCAAGGATCTCTTCCGCTGACTGACACGACCGGCCAGCGCGGAATCATCCTCCGCGGCGGGTTCCTCGTTCCGGCCGGCCTGGCGGTCCTGGCGGCCTGCGCGCGATTCCACGACCTCGGCCGATTGAGCCTCTGGTACGACGAGGTCGTGACGATGACCCTGGCGAGAACCCCAGGGCCGGCCGCGCTGGTCCGAGAACTCGGCGCGATCGACGCCACCAGGGCCCCGGCGCACCCCTTGATTCTGCAAGCCTGGCTGACCGTCCTGGGTCCGTCGGACCTCGCCGGCCGAGCCTTCAGCGCCCTTTGCGGCGTCTTGACCGTGGCGATGGTTTATCGTCTCGGACGTCGCCACCTCGCGGATCGACGCGCCGCGGCCTGGGCCGCGGCGCTCTCGGTGGCGAGCCCCTTGATGGTCTATTACAGTCGCGAAGCGCGGATGTACGGCTGGCTAACGCTGGTCACGTGCCTGGCCTGGGACGCCTCGCTCTCCCGGGGAGTCCGCGCGCGGGGGATCGCTCCCACGCTTCGCGGGGGGCTCGCCTACGCGCTCTGGCTCGTCGTCCTGGCGTATTCCCACCCACTGGGACTCTTGATGGACGCGACCCTCGCCGGAACGTCCCTGGCGACCCGACGGGCGCGGGGCCTGTCCTGGGGAGCCTGGCTCTGGCCCCATCTCGTCGCGGGGGCGTTGATCGCGCCCTGGCTCCCGAGATACCTCGACCATCCTCCGGAATACACCGTCGGACGACTGCCCCTCAGGTTCCTGTTTGGCACGCCGATCGGGTTCATCGGGGGAAACTTTCTGACGCTGGGAGCGTTCGTCGGCCTGATCGCCTGGGGGCTCTGGAGGCGGCGGGACG
Source organism: Isosphaeraceae bacterium (assembly GCA_050249155.1). Lineage (GTDB taxonomy): Bacteria > Planctomycetota > Planctomycetia > Isosphaerales > Isosphaeraceae > JBFWRA01. Next base: position 1,936 of record JBFWRA010000250.1, read on the forward strand.
AGTCGACACGTCTGGTCGATCTCCTCGCCTGGTTGACCGTTCCTCCCTTGATCTTGTACGTTTATTCACTCGTTGGACACCCGGTTTTTGGGCCGAATCGGTACACGTTGTTCGTGGCCCCAGCGTTTTTTTTATTGCTGGGAAACGGATTGTCGCGACTTCCTCGCGCGCTGGCCTGGCCCGCGGGGTTATCGGCGATCGCGTTGTCGGTCGCCACGCTGCCGACGATGGTTTACGACCCGGGATTGAAGGCCGACTGGCGCGCCGCGGCGCGATTGATCGACGATGCGAATCCGACCCGAGACCAACCCGTGGTCGTCGCGTCGGGCGATCCGGAGTCGCCCAGGAACCTGGAAACCGTGACCGCGGCGTATTACCTCGGCCCGAAGCGCCCCGTGTACGCGATGCCGACGGACCCCGCCGGTCTCGACGACGTCGTTCCCAGCGCGTACCCACGCTACTGGGTCGTCGAGGGCGCGCGCGGAGGCGACGCGACCGTCCCCGGGCTGCGTATCCAGGCGGTGGACCGATCGAGATGAGAGTCGGCCGTGAGAGAGCGTCGGCTTACTTCCGCGTCGAGCCTTCGAGCATCTCCCAGAGAGTCGGCTCCATCGCGTCGGCCCAGATCCGGTAAGCCTTGCGGGTCAGGTGCAGGGCGTCGGGCATGACGTCCCTGGAGATGGTTCCGTCCTCGTTGAGGAAAAGGTGGCCGATCTCCAGGTACTTGACGGTCTTTCCACCGTCGTCCAGCCCCTTGATCCGCGCGTTGACCGCCGCGATTCGGTCGCGCAAGGGGTTGGGTTTCTCGCCTCTCGGAAAGATCCCCAGCAGCAGGATCTTGGTTTCCGGGAGCTTGACCTTGAGAGTCCGGACGATCGCGGTGATTCCCTCGACGATCTCCTCGGGCGTGTTGCCGCTGAGGTTGTTCGTGCCGATCAGCAGGACGACGACCCTGGGTTGGATTCCGTCGACCTCCCCCTGACCCAGCCGCCAGAGGACGTGCTGCGTGCGGTCGCCGCCAATTCCGAAGTTCGCGGCGTTCCTCGGCGCGTAGTGCCGGTCCCAGACCTGCGCGGGCCCCAGGCCGTCGCCGTCTCGACCCTCCCAGGCGGCGGTGATCGAATCTCCCAGGAACAACAGATCGACGTTTCCTTGCTTGGCCCGTTCCAGGAACCCGCGGTGCATATCCATCGCGGCGCCCTCGCGGGGCTCGGGCCGAATCGCCGAGTGCTCACCGGCGTTCTGCGCGCAGATGGCCACCGCGCAAGGGCCAAGCACCGCCCCGAGCAGACCGACGCCCAACCAGCGCCATCGGGAAGGAATCAACGGAGGGTCTTCGAAGTTCATCGCGGGGCCTATTCGGGTATGCTCAGTTTTCTCTCAGGAATCGGCCGGGAACCACGTTCCGGTTTCTCGACGGATCCGTGTGCCACGAGGTTCGGAGTACCGCACCACGTGGCATCCTCGGCTTGTTCCTTAGAGCGGTTTCTCGTTGGATGAAACGGCCAGCGTAGGGTCCGCTATCGCGGACCAACCGGTCTCAATCTGGTCCGCGATAGCGGACCCTACACAAGCAATCGGAAACCGCTCTCATCCAGTTTCTCCACGTCGAAAAATGGTAACCGGCCCGCGCGTGCCGGTCCAGCCGTGACGCGAGGATCGGTCAGCCACGACCCTGCCGCAGTCGTCGGGGCCTGCTGGGGTCCATGGGGACCGGCGCGGCCGGGGCGACTTCCTCAGTCGATGGAGACGCGGGGGCGAGGCCGGGTCGCGCGTTTGGCTTACGCATCGACTCGGGATAGCGTCCCAGTCCGCCGGCTTCCTCCACCATCCACTCCTCCACGTCACCTTGGGCGGGAAGCCGATCGGTGTCGCGATCGTTCCGCGCGGGTCGCGAAACCCAGGACAGCGGATTCATCCCATCGAAGATCGCGTGAAGATCGCCGTACCACACGCAGAACACGCCGACGATGATCGCGATCGTGAGTGTGATCGCGACGTTCTTGATCGAATTCAGGGGTTTCATGGGGGCGGGCACTCCTGTCGCGAGCGTTGAGGAACGGGGGGGGACGACATGGACGTACCCGAGGGCCGCGGGCGTCCAGGCGCGTCGGTCGGGAGTTTTGGTCGCGGTCTTCCGAAGATTCGAGGAAGCGATTCACAGGCGAAGGGTGTCTGGGGCGGAGCACCCCAGATCGTCCGAGCGTGGGTGGATGGAGACATCCAGGGCACGGCGACAAGTCACCCGGGACGGTCCCATACGCCACTGATGGAGCTTCGCGCGGAATCTCAACCGCGATCCGCGGGCGACATCGGACGTGATCGCGAAAAGATCAATGAGGAAGACGCTCGCGCCCCGCCTCGCTTGCTTCAAATCCTGGAATCTGGTTTTCCGAGCGCCGAGGGCTGCCCGAAGTGCTCCTCGTGGCAGACCTCGTCCAGTCCGAACCGACCGGGGAATGGCTTGACGCGCGCGGCGTGGCCCAGGGCGATCAGGCAACAAACCTCGTGATCGTCGGGGATGCCAAAGGCTTCCTTAACCTTGGGGGCCTCGAAGCCCTCCATCGGAGCGCTGGCGACGCCCAGGGACTCGGCGGCGATCATCAGGGTGGCGGCGGCCAGCATCGTTGACCGCGTGGCCCAGAGCGCCCGGTCCCTCAGTCTCGCCATCGCGGCGGTCGCCCGACCCTGGAACTCGGCGGCGGACGCGTCGTCCAGCAGACCCAGCTCGACCATGCGATCGATCATCGGGCCGAGGTGGGATCGTTCGGGGGTCAGGTAGCCCAGCACGATCACCACGACGGGGGCCTCGGTCACCTTGGGCTGGTGGTACGCGCAGGCCCGGAGTTTCCGACGGTTCGCCAGGCTTCGAACCACCAGGAACCGCCAGGGTTGAAGATTGAAGCCGGAGGGGGCGTACGTCGCCAGCTCGAGGATCTGTCGAAGCGTGCCGTCGTCCAGCGGCCGGTCGGGGTCGAACGCGCGCGTCGCTCGGCGGTTCATGATCGCCTCGGGGGCGGAGAGGGGTTTCATCGCGAGCGCTCCGGCGAGTTCGACGTCTTGGAGGTCCCCACGCCGTCGAGTTTGCCCGGCGGATTCTTGACAGACTAGCCCCTGGCGACCCCCCACCTCCTTTCGTAAGATCTGGGCCTGCCAGGGGACGCCGCCGGTCACACGCCGCGCGTTCCCGTCGCCGACGCATACCCGACCGTTAGCTCCAAGGGGAACGACCACCATGACTCGCCGCCTGGCAATCCTCACGATGGCCCTGGGCCTTGGCCTCTTCGGGACGTCGACCACGACCGTCTCGGCCGACGACTCCTCGGGATGGGTTTCGCTGTTCGACGGGAAGACCCTCAGCGGCTGGGAATCGGTCCCGTTGAGAGCGGGCAACAGCGCCAAGTGGGAGGTCAAGGACGGCGCGCTGACCGGCACGGGCGACGCCTCGATGCTTTACAGCCCCAAGGGCACCTACCAGAATTTCCGGTTCCGGGCCGAGATCAAGATCAACGACGGCGGGAACTCCGGAATGTACGTGCGCTGCCCCGCCAAGAAGGCGTCGTTCAGCGAGGGCTACGAGATCCAGATCAACAGCAGCCACCGCGATCCCATCAAGACCGGCTCGGTCTACACGATGGTTCACGTCTACAAGCAGCTCGTGCCCCCGGGCGAGTGGTTCACGCAGGAAGTCGAGGTCGTCACCAAGAACTATCGAGGCAAGACGATCCCGCACCTCAAGGTCAGCGTCAACGGCGACCTGCTCTACGAGTGCCTGGACCACTCCAACCAGTTCCCAGGCGCGGGGCACTTCGCCTTCCAGGGTCACGACCCTGGCAGCGTCGTGCAGGTTCGCAAGGTCGAGGTGATGGAACTTCCCCCCACGAAGTAGTTTCTCGGCGGGTCCGCCATCGCGGACCCTCTCCCGATCTCTCCAGGGATGAACGCGCACTTCTCGATGACGTCGTCGGAGGCAACGCATGGGCCGCGGTAGCCAGTATTTCGCCAGGAAGTCGTACGAATCCCTGATGGAGGAGATGAAGGGTGAGAACCGCCTGCGGCGGATTCTCGGACCCGTGGGGCTCACCAGCCTCGGCGTGGGCGCGATCATCGGCACGGGCATCTTCGTGTTGACCGGCGTGGCCGCGGCCGACAAGGCCGGGCCGGCCATGTCGCTCTCGATGGTCGCCGCGGGAGTCACCTGCATCTTCGCGGCGCTCTGCTACGCCGAGTTCGCCTCGATGGTGCCCGTCGCCGGCAGCGCGTACACGTACGCCTACGCCACCCTGGGCGAGCTCTTCGCCTGGATCATCGGCTGGGACCTCGTCCTGGAATACGCCG
>JBFWRA010000251.1:0-6267 GCA_050249155.1 Isosphaeraceae bacterium
TCGACGCCCACATGGAATCGTCCCAGGCCGCCGGTCCGACCTTCCAGGGTTCGACCGTCGTGGCGCTGCCGCTGACGCCCTCGGCTCCCTCGACGCTTCGCGGCGCGCTGAAGCGTCTCGTGGGAGACGACTCCGCCAGGGCCACCGTGGTTCCACTTCACGCCCTGACGCCGGCGTCCTTCCGGGCCAAGGTCTCCTCGACCTTCAGGACTCCTCATGGCGGCCTGAAACCACCCGCGCCCGGTGGTCCGCGTCGGGGATTTGGTCGGCCACGTGGAGCGGGTGAAAATCCCTAACGCGTTTTCGCGATCGAATCGGAGATCGACGGGGATCCCGCTCCCCGTCTCACGGCCGTGCACGGGGCTTCGTCGTCTCAATTTGGGACGACGGGGCGGGGGGGATTCTCATTTCGAGACGGGCCTCCAAGGCTTCTCGCGAGGTTCGCACTCGGACCCGTCCGCCCAACGCTCCGAAACGTGGCGTTTTTAGTACGTTTTCTCACCACGATCGACCGGAATCCGGTCCGTCGTTTCCGTTTCGCCACACTGTCCCCGGTTGGCTCGTCGTGGCACGGACTCCGCTTTGTGGAAGGACGAACGGACGTCGGACGGCCCCTTGGGGTTGGGGCCGCACCCTCGTGACGGCGGCTGAGGGTGTCGTCGTCTTTAAGTCGATCCATGACAGGGGGCCGATAAAGCGAATGGTTCATCATGCGAGCAAGTCGAAAAAAGCCTCCGATAATCGTCCCGGCCTTCGCCCGCGCCGGAAGGTCGCCAGGCGGGGGCTTCGGGTCGAGTCGCTTGAGACCAGGCAACTGATGACCCTCTCGGCCGAACTCGACCTCTTGACCGGTCGCCTCCGAATCGAGGGAACCAGTCAGGCCGATATCGCCAAGGTCGAGTATGGCCAGAAAATCGAGACGGCGTGGGGCGTCGCCCGGACGGTCACCGATCCCTCGACGATTCGGGTCCGGATTCAGGGCGTGAACTCGGGTCAGGCGCTCGAGCGAACGTTCAGTACCTCTTCGGTCAAGTCGGTGCATTTCGACGGCCAGGGGGGGACGGACTTCCTCGCCAATGAGACGACGGTCGTTTCCACCTGGGAAACCAAGGGCAAGGGAGTCGTCAACACCAGCCTGAAGGTGGGCAGCCCCGGGTATTCCGATCCCGGCGCGGCGCAACGAATCGGCGTGTTCACCGTGGGGGCCTCTGGCGAAGTCGGCTTCGACTACCTCTTCCGGGGCGCGGGTTATGCCGGTCAGCTCGGCATCTTCAACCTGGAGGGGATGGACAAATGGAAGCCAGGGTCGGCCGAGTACAACAAGGAGGCGGCCCGGCGGGTGCTCTCCGCCAGCGACCTGGGCAACGTCGTCATCAAGGTCGACCAGCAAGGAGCGAAGTTCAGCGCCACCCTCCCGTGGGAGGGAAACATGAATAAAGGCGCATACAAGGGTATCTCGACCGTCAAGATGAAGCCGGACAGCACCTTCGCCCTGATGCTGGTTCCCAACGGGACCGTGAGGCAGGTGCTGGACAACCCCGGCGCGACGGGGTCGCTCAGCCCGCTTTATTCGCTGCCGGGAGCCAACGGCTATGGCACCAACGCCCAGATGCGCGGGCAGCTTGGCGACCTGGACGGCCAGGGCAGCACCTTCGCCTTCGAGGACCTTCGCCTCTCGGGCTCCAGCGATCGCGACTACAACGACATGGTCTTCCAGGTCATCGGCGCTCGGGGCGAGGCCACTCCGGTGAGCGAGGTGGTCAACACCTCCCGAAACTTCATCACCAGCGGCGTCTACACCTCGCAGATCGTCCCGTACTCCGTGTCACAGCGGAAGACCGACGCCCCGGCGACCGTCGCCGATTACGGCGCGGGCACGTTCACCGTCGGCAAGACGGGCGTGGTGAATATCGACTACCTCCGCGATAGCCTCCCCCAGCACGGCGAGGTCGCGATCTTCAGTCTTCAGGGGATGGGGAACCTCAAGCCGGGCTCGGCGGAGTTCCTCCGCGAGGCCGCTCGACGGGCGCTGACGGGCTCCACCCTGGGCCACGTGGTGGTCTCCGACCGGTTCGAGGCTCCCCGGATCGACGATTCCAAGGGTAAGCCTTCCGACGCCCCCTACCAGGGGATCGAGTCGTTCGAGATGACCGCCGGCGACACCTTCGCCGTGCTTTACGTTTCCAAGGACTCGGTCTGGGACCTGTACAACGACTCCAACGGCTCCGTCGCCAAGTCCGCCGTCTTCTCCATCGCCTCGGCCAATCAGGACGGCGCATCGCACGCCCAGACCATTCCCGGCGACCCCAGCTCGGTCATCCTGGGCTTCGACGCCTACAACGGCAAGCCCACCTACCTCGATGCCGTGATCGGGATCTCGGGGGGGGCCGCGGCCGGCAAGGCCCTCCATCAACTCGCGCTGCCGTCGAGTTCGATCATCCGGGGACTGGCCTACGTCGACGCCGACGCCGACGGCAGGGTCGGCCTCAACGAACTCTCGTTCGCCGGGGTGACCGTGACCCTCAAGGGCACGAACTTCCTCGGGCTTCCCGTCACCTCCACCGTCGTGACGGGCGAGAACGGCGTCTTCGAGTTCAAGGGACTCACCGCCGGCAACTACGCGTTGACCTCCTCCAAGGGCAAGACCCTCGACGGCTGGGGACAGGCCGACGGCCTCAGCGGCGGCGCCGGGCTGGGCGGGGTCTCGGGGATCGCGCTCGGCGCCGACGAGGTCGCCAACGGCTACGCCCTCGGCAGGATCAGACCCTCCACGATCTCCGGGGCGGTCTATGGCGACCTGGATTACGACCGGGTCTTCGACTCCGCGGAGAAAGGCGTCGCGGGAGTCCTCGTGACCCTCAAGGGGGTCGACGACCTCGGCGCCTCGGTCTCGAAGGTCGTCAAGACGGGCGCTGACGGCCGTTACGTCTTCGACGGCCTGCGACCTGGCGAGTACAGCGTGATCGAGACCCAGCCCGACGGCTGGCTCGACGGCCGAGAGTCGCTCGGGTTCTTCGGAACCCGGCCCAGCGCGATCGATCGCAACGGCAAGATCGCCGAGGACGCCTTCGTCGGGATCAAACTCCAACCGGCCGAGACCGCGACTGGTTACAACATCGGCGAGTGGGACAAGCCGCCCGACTCCTGGGGCAAGTTCGTCCAGATCGTCACGCTCGAAGGCACCAATGGGAACGACGAGGTCAAGGCCGTCCTGGGTGCCAGGGTCCATCAGTTCTGGGTCAACGGCGCGTTGACCGAGGTGGACGCGACCCTCAACACGCTGGTGACCTTCGACGGCCTGGGAGGTGACGACAAGGTCTGGATCGCCGGGACCGACGCCGCCGAGACCTTCACCTGGAAGTCCGGCATGTCCACCACCAGGGGCCTGGGCATTCGGTTCGAGACCGACCGCGTCGGCGACGTCACCTTCCAGGGAGGCAAGGAGGACCGGGCCTTCCTCTATGACACCGCGGGTGACGACGTTTTCCGGGCGGGCGCCGACTCCCAGACTCTGGAATCCCAGGGTCTCCGGGCGACGGCCGTCGGGGTCGAACGGGTCTACGCCTACGCCTCGACCGGCTTCGATTCCGCGGAGTTCACCGACTCCGACGGCGACGACGTCTTCAAGGCCACCCCGGGCGAGGCCAAGGCGCACGGCCAGGGCTATTACATCGTGGCCAGGGGGTTCGACTCCGTCGCGGCGCGGTCCAACGGCAAGGGTGACGACCGAGCCTACCTTTATGACTCAGCCGGCGACGACGTCTACGACGCCAGTCCCACGCTCGCCACGCTTAGCGGACCCAACTACAAACTGTCGGCCGCCGGATACGATCGCGTCATCGCCCACGCGACCGAGGGAGGTCACGACAAGGCCGTGTTCACCGGCTCGGCCGGCGACGACCGCTTCGACGTCAACCCCCAGGAGGCCCGTTATAGCGGCGCTGGCTTCGATAACCGCGCCGTGACCTTCGAGGCGAGCTTCGCCGTGGCCTCCGGTGGTTACGACCGGGCCTACCTCACCGCGAGCCAGGGGGATGACTCCCTCTGGGCCTCCCCCAACGGGGCCACCCTGCAAGGCCCCGCGTATTTCACCAACGCCAAGGCGTTCCCCTGGGTCCGGGTGATCGGATCGTTCGGGACCCTCAGCAAGGACCAGGCCACGCTCACCGGCTCGACCGGCAACGACGTCTTCGAGGCCGAGCCCGAGTTCGTCAGGCTCACCGGCTCGGGTTACTCGATCCGCGTCGAAGGATTCTCAATCGTCGACGCCAGGGGCAACGGCGGCAACGACCGGGCGAGCTTCAAGGACTCGGCCGGTGACGACCTCTTCGAGAAATCTCCTGGTGGCGGTCGGTTGACCGGCCGATGGTTCGACAACCGGGTGAACGGCTTCAAGACCATCGAGGTCGACGGCTCGCGAGGAGGCAAGGACCGAGCGGTCCTGACCGCCGCCGCGGGGGACAATGCCCTGGCCGCTTCGCTGGCTCAGCTCACGCTGACCGGCTCGGACGGCTCCCTCAAGCTGACCAACTTCGAGGACGTCACCGCGATCGCGGCGAAGGGGAGCAAGAACCGCAAGGCGGTCGCCTCCGGTCTGAAGTTCGCCCTGGCCCACGTGGGCGACTGGACGATCTGAGCCTTTCGAGGATCAGAAGGTCAAACCATCAGGCCCTCCCTCGCGCGTCGGGGGAGGGCCTTCCTCATTTCTCGTTCTCGATCGGTGACGCCAGGCGGCCTGGGTTGGGATCATCCCTCCGGGTCATCGAGCGACTCCTTCAATCGCGGGGTCAGTTCCGTCGGGAGACGATCGAGCCAGCTCGCGTCGATCAGGCCGACGCAGATGAGGTCCTGGAGATGAACCTGGTCGTTCCGCCGGAACGACGCGAGGTTCATGGTGACGAGCGGCTCGGTGGGCATCAGGTGGAAGCCGGCGGCGGAGAGGGCCGCTTTCGCGGCGCTCAGATCGGCCCCGCGGAGTACGAGGTCCACGTCCTGGGTATTCCGCGCGGCCGACTCGTCGACACGCGCCACCCAGGCGGCCACGGCGTTCCCGACGACGACGGCGTGGGGAACCGCCGCCTGGTCCAGGGCGGCGGCGACACGGAGCAACCTGGAGCGCACCTTTTCCACGGCCCGGTCCATCCGCTCCAGCGAGACCTCACCCAGGTTGGTTTCCGTCATGAAACCAGTCTGACCCGAAACGAGACTCGATGTCAGCCCGTGCCGGGACCGACTCGCGCTCGACTCCGACTCCGACTCATCCTCTCACTGCCGGGGTGCCGGCCTCGCCGTTGACTCTCGTGGGCGCGGGGACGGCCTTGGCGGTCGCGGGGATCGACGTGGACTCCCCGGCGGTCTGGCCATAAACACCCTCTTCGCCGTAGACCTTCCCCTGCCCGTATCCGTAACCGTATCCGTATCCGTAACCGTATCCATAGCCGTATCCATAGCCTCCCTGATCGCGCGTGGTGGCGTTGACCACCACGCCAAGGATCGGGGTGCCCAGGGCCTTGAGCAACTCGGAGGTTCGATCGGCGTCGGCGCGTCGGACCGCGTTGGCGTTGACGACCAGGATGATCCCGTCGGCCATCGAGCCGATGATCGAGGCGTCGGTCACGGCCAGCATCGGCGAGGAATCGATGATGACCACGTCGTGGCTTCGGCGGGCGTCATCCAGGAACCGGCTGAACCGAGTTGAGGCCAGGAGTTCGGCGGGGTCGTGGGGCACGTTGCCCGCGGGGATGAAGTCCAGGCCGGGCACCGGGGTCGGTCGGCACGCGTGGGGGAGGGTGGCTTCTCCTCGCAGGACGTCGACCAGGCCGTGTTCGCCACCCCCGCCGTAGAGGTTGTGGAGAGTGGGGCGGCGAAGGTCGGCGTCGATCAGCAGGACGCCTCGCCCCGCTTGAGCCAGGCTGATGGCCAGATTGCTCGCCGTGGTGCTCTTGCCGTCGCCGGGGTTTGGGCTGCTGACGAGGATGACCTGGACCTCGCGATGCCGGCGGAGAAATTCCAGGTTGGTGCGGATCGCCCGATAGGATTCGGCCATGAGCGACCGGGGCACGGCGTGCGAGATCGTGCCGACGGCCTCGCGTTCGGGGTTGCGCCCCAGGGGTTGTCGGGGGATCGTCCCCAGGACGGCCAGGTCCAACACCCTGCGGATCTCTCCGAGGGAGCGGAGTCGACCGTCGAGTTGATCGGCCAACCAGGCGCAGCCTCCCCCGAAGGCCAGACCCGCGAGCAACGCCACCGACAGCGCGAAAAGGATGC
>JBFWRA010000252.1:0-6266 GCA_050249155.1 Isosphaeraceae bacterium
CGCGCTGCTAGGGGCCTCCCCAGAGCAGGTCCGGGCCAGGATGGGTGGCCGACCCAGTCAACGTGTGGTCAGCGCCACGCGTGGGCAAATCCTCGAACAGTGGATCTATCGCGACGCGCGCGAGTCTCGTTACGTGAATTTCCTTCAACGTACCGGGGACTCTCGGCCCCGCGTCGTCTCTTATTTTTCTCTTCCAGTCGGCCTGGGCCGGTCCTCCCGGCCATCGGATTGAACTTTTGGTGAGTTTCCGTCGTCTAAAGGGTCCTGGAGGCCGAAACGATCATCCAGAACCGTCGACGGACGAGCGATTCGAAAGGGATCGACCGAGCCGGAATCTGGTGAATAACGAGGATTCGAGCATTTTCCTCTTGACAGATCATCTATGATTTCAGCGAGATCGGCCTCGCGACGTTGAGTGGAGGCAAGACCACGGAGCCCAAGATTCTTTCCGAAAATCCTGGGATTTTGACAAACCTTTGCTTCGCCGCGACGTAATACTCCTGACAGTCGTCCTGGAAGTGATCGCGACCCTGGCCCGTGGCGCATAATAACCAAATGGGTCCGTCCGTTTTCCTGGATCGAGCGCGCTCGATCGAGTGAGATCGGTCTACCTCTTAGACTTGATGGCTTCACGGAAAGACCCCGACGGTCCTTGAACTCATCCTGGCGTGGCCCACCGCGTCTTATCATCTCTCGATCGGGGCGTTTCGATCCGCGGGACGGTCGGTCCGATCCCGGCAACCGTTGATCCGCTGTGACCCACACCTGGAGGTGTTTCATGGCCCGCAAAGACGCTCTTCTTCGACTTCACGCGCGGTTGGTCGCACGCCGCGACGCTCTTCGTAAAGCACTCAACGGTGACCAGGATAGCTTCCGCGAGCTGGCCGCCATGGACGTCGTCGGCGACAACGTGGACGCCGCGGTCGATAACGCCAATGACGAGATCAGCTCCCAGCTCGTTGAAATCGAGAGTCGAGAGTTGAGCCAAATCGAGCACGCCCTCAAGCGAATCGTCGCGGGGTCCTACGGACGTTGCGAGTTCTGTGGCGGCAAGATCGCCGAGGCTCGCCTCAACGCCTTGCCTTACACGAACTCTTGCATCGACTGCCAGAGGGAGAACGAGCGAACCGGGGTGGGGTTTCTTGGAGCGGGGGATATGAACCGCTGGGCCAAGGCTTTCGACAAGCCCTCGGACGATTCCGATTCGGATTCCCACATCAACCTGAGCGATTACGAGATGGACATGAGCGAGTCGGGGAGGTGACTCCTGATCGCTTGGACCATCGCCGAGAATCAAGGCCGCTGGGTCGACCCAGCGGCCCTTTTTTTTTCGAGTACGGGCGAGTTCGCCACGCCAACGGCGCGATCCTCCCGGTCGAGGGTTCAGGAGGATTGCGAAGTCGTCCCAAGGACCGGGGAGCGGGATCGGGATCTGGAAAGGCCGTCCCATAAAGCCCCGTTGGGGCTGGAAGACGTGGTGATACCCCCATGGAGGCGCGGAGGCCAGCCGCCCAGTTCTCCCAGACGACTTCGCGATCCTCCCGGTCGAGGGTCCCTGAACTTTGACGGAGCGACGGGCTCGGGGGTATACTTCGTGGAACCTGAGCCGTTCCCCAGGCCGGGTTGCGCCGCGACAACCGCGCACCAGTCCACGTTTCTTGGTCTCCCCTCTCGCCCTGGAACGGAGCCCAGCCGACGATGTGGCGCACTCAATCCTCCTGGCTTCCGGCCCTGACCTTCGTCGCTGGTCTCCTCCTGGCCACCCTCCTCGGTCGAACCAGCCCCTCCCTGACCGCCCAGGCGACTTCGCGGCCGGTTTCCGCCTCGCCGGCGACGACCCCGACGGTCCCGTCACCACGCGCGACGACGGAGAGTGAGCTGTACGATCGCCTCGACCGGCAGTACGCGCTGTTCGAAACGGTCAATCGGACGTTTGAGATGGTCGCGCAGGCGGTCTCCCCCGCCGTCGTTCACATCGTCGCCCAGAAGTCGGGCCGGATCGACGAATCGAAAAAAGTGCGTCACTTCGAAGAGACCGGGTCGGGAGTGATCGTTCGGGCCGACGAAGGTCAGAACCTCTTCGTTCTGACCAATCACCACGTCGTGGAGGGCGCGGTCGCCTCGAAGATCAGCGTCTTCTTGAAGGATGGACGGGCGATCCGCCCGGAACAGGTCTGGCTGGACCCCAAGGCCGACGTCGCCGTCCTGAACCTGAATCGGACCGACCTGCCTTGCGCGCGCCTGGGCGATAGCGACGACGTCAGGGTGGGGACCTGGGTCCTCGCCCTGGGCAGTCCGTTTGGCCTGACGCACTCGGTCAGCCAGGGGATCATCAGCGCCCGCGGACGTCACATGGACGAACTTCAGGACGTCGAGAATCAGGACTTCCTCCAGACCGACGCCGCCATCAATCCGGGTAATTCGGGGGGCCCACTGGTCAACATGAAGGGGGAGGTGATCGGGATCAACAACTCGATCGCCTCCAACGGCGGAGGGAACGAAGGGGTCGGCTTCAGTATTCCCATCAACCTGGCCCGCTGGATCATGAATCAGCTCATCGTCAAGGGCAAGGTCACCCGCGGGGCGCTGGGGATCGACCTCCATCCCCTCTTCCGGCCGGAGGACGCGCTGCGACTGGGTATGGACCGGCCCAGGGGAGCGTGGGTCGACCTGGTCCACCCCACCTCGCCCGCGGCGCTCGGGGGGATTCGCGGCAATGACGTGATCGTCAGGTTCCAGGGGGTGGACGTCCTCGACCTCAACCAGTTGATCAACATGGTCTCGATGTCCAAGGTCGGTCAGGCCGTCGAGGTCACCGTCTGGCGGGACCGACGGCTGGTCAACCTCACCGTTCAGGTCGGGGAACGCGATCGCACCATCGCCCAGATGACCGGCGGAACCCTCGAGCCTCCCACGTCCCCAGGGGGTTCCGGCCCGCTGAGGCGTCCCGATCGCCCCGAGGCGAGTTCGACCTACGCGGTCGGGCTTGAACTTCAAACGCTCGACCCACCCGCCACGACGCGATTCGGTTACCCGCCGGCCGCCCGAGGGGTCATCGTGCTGCGAGTCGCTCCCGAAAGTCCACTCGCCCCCCACCTTCAAGTCTTCGACGTGATCCAGTCGGTCAACGGCCAGGCGGTCAAAACCGCGGAGGAAGCGGCCAGGGCGCTCAGCGCGCAAGCGCCGATGGACGTGCTCAAGGTGAACTTCGACCGGCTTCAAAACGGAACCGTGCAGAGCAAGTCGGTGCAGATTCGATGACCACCGAACCACTGGCCCAGGCCCTCGAAATTCTCGCCAGCGAGAAGGACCTGACCGCCGCCGAGGCCGAGGCCGCCGTCGGCGTGATCCTGGACGGGCGGGCCCCCGCGGACGCCATCGCCAGACTATTGACCGAGTTGAAGGACAAGGGAGAGACCGGGGAGGAACTGGCGGGGGCGGTCGCGGCCGTCCTGGCCCGGGCCTCGGCTGACTCTCTGGGACCGACGCCCTCGGGCGCGATCGACACCTGCGGCACAGGGGGGGACGGGGCGAACACCGTCAACGTCTCCACGGCCACCGCGATCGTGGTCGCGGCCTGTGGCGTGCCGGTCGTCAAGCACGGGAACCGCTCCGCCTCGGGAAACTCCGGAAGCGCGGAGGTCCTGGGTGAGCTGGGCGTCGTGATCGACCCCGACCCCGCGATTCTCAACCGTTGTTTGCGCGACCTGGGGATCACCTTCCTGTTCGCGCCGCGATTCCATCCGGGTCTCAGGCACGCGGCCCCCGTTCGTAAATCGCTGCCGTTCCGGACGCTTTTCAATCTGGTCGGTCCGCTGGCGAATCCAGCGCGACCGGCGTTTCAGCTTCTGGGAGTCGCCGGAGATCGGCAAGCGGGACTGGTCGCCGAGGCGCTCGCCCGAATCGGCCCCGAACGCGCCGCGGTGGTCTGTGGAGGTGACGGACTCGACGAGGTCACCCTGAATGGTCCGACCCGGGTCCGCGTCGTCGAGGCCGGGTCGATCCGCCACCTGGAATGGACCGCCGAGGACTTCGGCCTGACGCCCGTCCCCATCGAGGCGTTGAGAGTCGCGGGCCCGGCCGATAGCGCCGCGAGGCTCCGGTCGCTTCTGGCCGGTGAACCGGGTCCGGTCCGGTCGATGGTCCTGGCCAACGCCGCGGCCGCTCTCTGGGTGGCGAGGCGCTCTGGAGACGATCTGAGAAAAGGGGTCGAATGCGCCGCTGAGGCGATCGATTCCGGCCAGGCGGCCTCGTTGCTGGCTCGCTGGGCCTCCCTGAGTCAAGGCGACCTCACGCGGGGTTGACGTTCTCCCGCGTCAGCCGCCGGCGCGATCGGGCCAGATCTCCTCGTAGACCTCGTAACCCCCCCGGCTCATGCCGAGAGCGCCGTAGGTGGACTTGGCCCGGTGGTTCTCCTCCTCGACGTAGAGTCGCAAGCCCACCACGTCGCCGGAGGCGCGGGCGGATTCTCGAATGGTCAGGTACAGGGCGCGGAAGACTCCGCGTCCGCGGCGATCCTTGTCGACGTAGACGCTCTGAAACCACCAGACCCAGCCGTCGCGCCAGTCGCTCCATTCACGGGTCACGGCGGCCTGACCGATCACGCGGTTCGTGGCGTCCTCGACGGCGACCCAGTATCGCAGGCGATCGGGATCGGCGAGAGCGGCCTGAACACCTCGGGCGAGAACGGCGGTGTCGAGGGTCTTGCCCTCGGTCTCTTGGGCGAGTTCCGCGTTGAACGCCACGATCACGGGAGCGTCCTCGGGCCTGGCTTGGCGGATCGAGTGGACCGACGCGGTGGGTGGCCCGCTCAAAGTCGTTCGCTCCGACGATTTCTGGCCCGAAGGCTGGCTTCTTGCAAGACGCGTTGATCCTCCTCGGAAAGGTTCCCGCGTCCTTCCCTGGCGATCTTGGCGAGCACCTCGTCGAGCCTGGCGTCAAGTTGCTCCTCGGTCACGACCGCGGTGGACGAGGGCGCGGGCCTGGCCGCGGCCCCGGGGTCGCTCGACCAGGTGGCCGTGGTGGGACGTGTGGCCGGTGCCTCCCTGGGTTCCGCCGAGACCACGCGGAACCGGGGCCGACGGGAGCGGTTCCAGGGCATCCGAGACCATCGCAGGTCGAACCGCTTGTAGAGAAAGCCGAACGCCGCCCCCGCCAGGTGGGACTCCACCGCGGTCGTCGTCACCCGGTCGTTCAAAAGGAGAAAGACCTGATAGGCGATGAACGCGGCCACGAGTACCCACATCTGGATTGGGAGCACGAACATGAACAGGATTTCGCGCCGGGGGTAATACAGCGCGTACAGCACCACCATCGCCAGAACCCCGCCGGAGGCTCCGACCATCTGGGTGGGCAGGCCCCTGGGCGGGGCGAGAAGGTCCATGGTCGCCCAGATGAAAGTGCTGAAGACCGCCGCGCAGAGGTAGAACGCGAGGAAATCCCGGGAGCCGTACATGGCCTCGAGTTCGCGCCCCACGAACCAGAGGAACAGCATGTTTCCAACCAGGTGGAGCGGATCGCCGTGCAGAAACGTCGCGGTCAACAGTTGCCAGACCCGACCCTGCTCGAAAATCCCCTGGCTGGACGCGGCGAACCAGGTGTGCAGAAAGTCGCCGTCGATGAATCGCAGTCGTTCGAGCAGAAACACGACGACGTTGATCACGATCAAGGATCGGCAGACCGGGGCCAACCCGTTGAACCAACCCCCCTCCCGGGGCTCGCCCCGGTAATATTCACGGTCGTAGATGCCCATGACGGCTCCGGAGACGATCGGCCCAGGCGGGGGCGAGCGGACGGACGTCCTTGCGACATTTATCATCCGAACCGCTGCCCGGCAAGTCAACGGGTAGTGTTCTCCCGTCGCGGTCAATCCCCTCGGTCGGGGGCGGATTCGCCTGTTCGCGCCGGTCAATCCGAGAGCAGGGCCTCGATCGCCTCGTGCCTGTTGGGATACATGGGCCAAATCATGTCCAACGCCGTCAGCTTCAGGAGGTCACGCGCCTGGGGAGAGACCCCCGCCAGGACCATCGTGCCGTTCTTGGAGTTGATCAGTTTCCAGCAGCGCAGGAGGACCGCCAGGAACATGGACCCGAAGAAGCCGACGCGGCTGAGGTCAAAGATGACCAGGGGCGCGACCTCGTTGCGAAACGGGCTCATCAAGATCTCCGCGGCCTGAGCCTCCAGGCTCGGGTCGAGGCTCTCCAGAGCGGGGGTGGCCGAGACGAGGGTGACCTCGCCGAGGCGCTAGAAGGTGAAGGCGTCCGCCG
>JBFWRA010000253.1:0-6249 GCA_050249155.1 Isosphaeraceae bacterium
GGCTGGACCGTTTGTAGACGCCGCCGTCGTCCACCTGGACGAGGTTGCCCGCCGCGTCGAAGACCATGTCGCGGCTATCGGCGTGAGGGGCGGTTCCAGGCTGACCGACGCCGACTCCGTCGGGATCGGAGAAATTATGTGTCAGGGGGGTCCACTGGCTTCCGGAAGGCTGCGAGGCGTCGCCTCGGAAGAGCCTCCCGGTGAAGTTGGTCGCGCCGATGGCGTTGGGGAACCCGCCGCTGAGTGAGCCGTTGTTCAACGGCTGCCGGTCGCCGCCGACGTAAAGGATGTTCGTGTTGGTCGGATCGGCCAGGATGGAGAGGTGGATGATCCCCTGGCCTCCCGGATGTTCCCTGGGCTGAAGCCCTTGCAAGGCTTGCCAGGTGCCACCGCCCCCGTAAGCGCCGTTGCCTACGCTCCCGTTGAGGGAGAAGGTGTTGGCGGTGAGCCGGGTGATGGTCCAGTCGCCGTTGGCCGCGGTGTTTCCGGTCACGCCGGTGATCCGCACCCGGTCATTGGTGTTCTGGCCGTGGTTGACCGAGGTGATGACGATGGGCGCGGCGTTGGTCGCCCCGGTCACGTTGTTCACCGTGGTCTCGACGACCTCGGGAACGTCGAGTTGCTGCCAGGTGGCCCCCTGATTGGTGGTCCGCCACATCGTCGCGACCCGGCCGTTGTTCACGACGGCGGCGAAGAGCGTCCCGGTGGTTCTTCCGACGGATAATTCGAGGTTGTTCGTCGTGCCGCCGATCAGGCTGCCCACCGGCGTGATATTGGTCCAGTTGACCCCGCCGTCGGTCGTCCGGAAAATCCCGGTCGTGGTCGAGACGTAGAATCGGTTGAGGCTCGTGAGGTCCTCGGCCAGGTCGAACGCCGCTCCCGCGGGAAGGCCGCCGGTGCCCGAGACGTTGGACCAGGTCAGGCCGGCGTCGGTACTTCGACTGACCTGCCCGCTCACCGAGCCAAACGGGCTGGTCGTGACGAGGATTTGGTTGCCGCGCGCTGCGAGTCCCGTGATCCCCTGCCCGTTGAAGAAGGCCGTGCCAAGCTGGGTCCAGCTCGTGCCGCCGTCGGTCGAGCGAATCACCCCTTGAAGCGCGCCGCTACTCAGACCCAGGCTGCTGTTGTTGCCGTAGCCCGCCAGGATCGTGTTATTCGAGCCGTCGGTCGGATCCAGCGTCAGAGCGCCGATCGATTGGTTCGGAAGGTAGTCGGTCAGGGGGGTCCAGTTCGGGCTCGCCGAGGAGGCGTTCATGGTCTTCCAGACGCCGCCGTTGACGCTCCCGACCCAGAGGGTGTTCGGGTCGGTTGGGTGAGCCACCACGGTGTGGATCGCCCCGGCCACTGGATTGCTCTGGGCGGCCATGCCCTCGACCTGACCGTTCAAAATCGGCGCTGGGCCCTGCGCGGTCCAGTCCACCGCCAGGAGCACGCGCTCTTCGAGCCTGACTTCCCTGGACAATTCCAGTGTCCGGGGCACGATCGACCCGCGGTTGCGTCTCGACACCCTTCGAGTCCCGACCGTCCAGCCCGTTGTGGCTTCCACGACGTCACACTCCTTCGCCTGTTCGGGAAATGGGGGCGCGACGCCTCCGATTCCGACGACGTCGCGTGCGAGGCGAGCGCGCGTCGCGGGGACGGAACTCGCCATTGGAATTGGGGTGACTTTTTCGCTTCGTGTCGAATCCGAGATCCGTGCCAACCCGGTCGCGTCCTCGATTCAGAACGCCACGCGCGGTCAACCCGTCGAACGACGGCATGGAACTCGGAGACTCGCCGAACGCATTGATTCGACGGCGACGACTGACGAACGATCACGCTCGGCAAGCGGATACTACGGGACCAAACAGAATGGTCGCAAGCGAAAACCCGCATCGATCCATGAAATGATTGGTCATGGCGTTCAGGAAATCACCACGGGTTTGGGGCGGTGCGGGAGGAAAGGTGGAGCGAAAGAGGCCGAGGGTTCGCGAACCGCCCGCGATCATCGCGATGAGGTTCGCGGGTTTTCAGATCACCATGCGTTGTCGAGAAGGGTTTCGAGCTCGGCGGACGTGCAAGGGCGGGGATTGGTCCGATGGCAATGGTCGAGCATCGCGAGCCTGGCGTAGTGGGGGATGCGGTCCCGATCCAATCCCTCCACCCGTCCAAGCCGCTGGGGAAGTGGCAGGCGGGCGAGAATCAGCTCGGTCAGGGTGATCAGGTGGCCGGGCCCCTCGACCCCGCGCCCGACGCCGAGTCGGTTGGCCAGGTCGGAAAGACGGTCCTCGGCGGCGGCTCGGTTGAATCGCAGGGCGTGCGGCAGCAGGATCGCGTTCAGCGTGCCGTGGTGGACCCGCCCTTCGGACCCCAGCGCGTGGGATAGCGCGTGGACCACCCCGAGCCCCTTGTGAAAGCTGATGCCGCCAAGCAACGCTCCGGTCGACAGCGACCTCCGCGCCTCGGCGTCGTCACCGTGGCGGACGGCGTTTTCCAGCCCCTTGGCCACGTACTTCAAACCCTCCAGCGCGATGCCGTCGCAGACGGGGTGGATTGTGATCGAGAGATAACTTTCCACGCAATGTGAGAACGCGTCCATGCCCGCGCCCGCGGTGAGCGCGGGGGGAAGTCCCCGCGTCAATTCGGGGTCGCAGAGGGACACGCTGGGCAAGAGGTGAGGGCTGAGGACCGCGGTCTTTCGGCCGGTCGCCGGTAGCTGGATCAAGGCCCCGCGCCCGGCCTCGCTGCCCGTGCCCGCGGTGGTGGGAATGGCGACCATCGGCGGGAGGTCGGCGGTGATCCGATCGATCCCCCCGGCGGTGACGTCGTAATCGGCCAGAGATCCGGGGTGCGTGACCAGCAACCGCGTGGCTTTCGCCGCGTCGATCGGGCTCCCTCCTCCCAGCCCGATCAGGCCGTCGCAATCCCTCTCCTTGTAGACCGCCAGGGCTTCGAGAACGTCGGCCTCGGTGGGGTTGGCCTGGACCCCTTGGTGGACGATCGGGTCGTCCCAGGTCACGACCTCCGTCAGCAGCCCCGCCGCGACGATCCCGGGGTCGGTCACGATCAGGGGGCGGTTGACGCCCAGTCTGGCGAGCTCGGCCTGGAGCTTACCTCGGGCTCCGTCGCCGATCAGGATGCGGTTCGGAAAGGTCAGGGTGGCGACGTTCTGGCCCTGGGCCGCCTCCGAAACCGGGTTCACCGCCATGCCGAACCTCCCACCTTGGGCCTCGCGCGCGTCATCCACAACCATTCGGACGAAAGCCCGAGGTGTGACGCGGCGGCGTCGAACCGCGTCGATTCAGCCAAGCGAGTCGAGGAGCCCTTCCATCTCGGCGGCGGCGTGCCAGTCCCCCCTGCCCTTGGCCTTGGCGATCCCCTCGCGCAGGATCCGCGCGGCCTCCTCGGGCTGGCTCGATTCGGCGAACGATTGGCCGAGCTGCTGGTACGCGGCGATCTGGTCGTCGGGGTGGTCGGCGATCAGGGCGCGGAGCCGGTCGCGGCCCTCGGCGACGTCGCCGTCGCGAAGGCACTGCATGGCCAGCCCGTAGCGGAGGAACGGATCGGCGGGATCCTCGGCGAGGCTCCGCTCGAGCGAGAGCCGTCGTGGCGATTTCTCTGGCATGGCGGTCAAGGTCTCGCGGATCGGGCGCGGTGGGAAACCGGCCCCGAATTCTCAAGGAGTTAGGCTAACGGCCAGGGGCTCGCAACGTCAACCGTCCGACGACTCCTCGACGCGCCTGGGAACGTCGCCAAGCGTTGACGGGCCTGGACGCGGGGGGTACGGTGAGTCGCATGAGGATAAGCCTTGATCCGTCGAAAACAAGGCGATCGCGCCGGGCCTTCGAACGAGGAGTTCCAGGATGCCAAGGGATCATGCGATGGGACTGGCTCTGGGGATCGTTCTCGGGATCCATGCGAGCCTGGCGAGCGCCCAGACTCCCCCGACGTCCGCCAAGCTCGACACGCAGCCAATGGAACTGATCCCCGCCGAGCGCTATCGGCTGCCTTCCCCTTTGGAACCCGTGCGGCGGATCACCCTGGTGGCCCCCGCCGACGGCGTCGTCCGCAGCCAGGACGCCCGGGCCGGGGCGGACGTCCGCGTCGGCCAGGAGATCGCCAAGCTCGACACCGCCGAGGCGTTCGCGATGGTCCGGATCGCTCAGGCCGAGGCCAAGGAGCGGCAGGTCGCCGTCGACCTGGCCAGGCGAAACCCCGACAAGTCCGCCACGACCCTCGCCGAGGCGCGACTGGAAGCCGCCAAGGCCAGGGTCGAACTGGCCCAGGCCCAGCTCGAACGATGCTCGCTCCGCGCTCCGTTCCCCGGCCGTGTTCTGCGATCGCACGTCTCGGACGGCCAGTTCGTCACCAAGGGCACCGTCATCGCCGAACTCGCCGACGTGTCGAGCCTGAAGGCCCTGATCCCCCTGGCGCGCGGGTCGGCCACCCTGGGCGGAAACGTGACGGTCATGGTCGAGGGACAGCCCGTCAGCGGCAAGGTCCAGGCGTTCCTCCCCTTGCCCGAGGAATACGCGCCACTCCGAGAACTGGCGACGCCAATCACCTCCGCATGGGTCGTCCTGCCGACCTCCGCGACCCTGGAACCCGGCCAGCGCGCCTTCAGCCCCGTGTTGCCCAACGGGCCGGTGGCCAACGTCCCGGCCCAGGCGGTCCAGGCCGAGGAAGGCCGAACCGGGAGCGGAATGGTGCAGGTCCTTCGAAATGAATACGTGACCAACGTCCCGGTCAGCGTGCTCGGAAGCCCAGGCCTGGATCGCCTGCAAATCAGCGGCGGATTGCGACCCACCGACGCCCTCATCGTCTCCACCTCCGTGCCGTTGCTACCCGGCACGTTCGTTCGTTTCAATGAATCCAGGAGTGATAGTTTGTTGGAAGGGACCACGCCGAACCCAGGGCTCTCCGGTGAACCGGCCCTCGTGGGTGAGCCGGAGCCGAACCCGTCTCCGCGCCCCGCGCCGATCGGCGCTCCCGGAAGCGCCTTGCCCCGAAGGCCGGGGACGCCGCCGCCCTCGCCGCCGAGGGGAACCCCCCCGGCGGCCAGGCCAGGCGCGAACACCGTGCCGTTCTGACCTCGACGGCTCAGTCGGATCGGCCGGGAATCGCTTCCCGGCCGATGATCGGGGACGCGGACGCGACGGCCTCCCGCGCGTCCTTGGCCAGCTTGTGGTCGAACGCGTCCACCAGGGCCAGCCAGCTCGCCTCGATGACGTTCTCGGAAACCCCCACCGTCCCCCAGACGTCGGACCCGTCCTTGCTCTCGATCACCACACGGACCCGCGCCGCGGTCCCCGCCCTGGCGTTGATCACCCGGACCTTGTAGTCCTCCAGCGCCATCTCCCGAAGTCTGGGGAAATGAGGCTCCAGCGCCTTGCGCAAGGCGCCGTCCAGCGCGTTGACCGGACCGTCCCCCTCGCTCACGGTGTGCGCCACGTGGTCCCCCACGCGAAGCTTCACCGTCGCCTCCGTCACCGGCTCGCGATGCGCCTCGCCCGAGACGCTCACATGATAATGAATCCGCGTGAACCAGGGTTGATAACGCCCCGCCAGCTTCTCCACCAGCAAGACGAACGACGCCTCAGCCGCCTCGAACTGGTACCCCTCGTTCTCCAGGTCTTGCAGCCGCTCCAGCACCCGCGTCATCAGCGCGGAGTCCTGTTCGAGCCGGTACTCGCCCAGCTTCTCCGCGATGTTCGACTTGCCCGAGAGCTCGCTGACGAGCACCCGGCGCTCGTTTCCGACCAACGTCGGGTCGATGTGCTCATAGCTATTCGCGTTTTTGCGAATGCCGTGAACGTGCATCCCCCCCTTGTGGGCGAAGGCGCTGGCGCCGACGAACGGCTGGCCCGGCCGGAAGTTCATGTTGGCCGTCTCGTAGACGTACCGCGACACCTCGGTCAAATGGGCCAGCCGGTCGGGTGAAAGGACCTGATAATCGGGGAACTTCAACGCGAGGTTGGCCACCACGCTGCAAAGGTCGACGTTTCCACAACGCTCGCCGATGCCGTTGATCGTGCCTTGCACCTGGGTCGCCCCTCGCTGGACCGCGGCCAGGGTGTTCGCGACGGCCAGATCGCAGTCGTTGTGGGTGTGGATGCCGATCGGCACCGCGATCAGCGCGCGGACCGCGTCGACCGCCTCGGCCACCGCGTCGGGCAAGGTCCCGCCGTTGGTGTCGCAGAGGACCAGACAGGCCGCGCCGGCGTCCGCGGCGGCCTGAAGGGTCCGAAGCGCGTAGTCGGGGTGGCGGTG
>JBFWRA010000254.1:0-6244 GCA_050249155.1 Isosphaeraceae bacterium
CACCTTCCAGACCGCTCTGGCCAACGCGTTTCTTTATCGCGACGTGGTCGTTGCATGGTGCGGGAGCGTTTGCCAGCCGGACATCGTCGCTGAGTTGGCCGATTTTTTCGTGCGGTTCGACCAGGTGGACTGGGCGCTGGCGGCGGGCCTGTCGGACCACGCTCTGAAACTCTCGCTTCGGGTCACGTCGCTGGGGGAACAGTCCGGCGACGTGCTTCGCGAGGTCGTTCAGGGGATGGGCAACGCGGGGGGCCACGACCGACGCGCCGGCGGGGCGATTCCCTTGACCGACACCAGTCCCGAGGCGATCGAGGACGTTCTAAGGATCGTTCGCCACCGACTGCTCGAACGGCTCGACGTCGACGAGCAAAACGGATGCCGACTCCTCGAAGCCTGCCCGATGATTCCGGCCCCGTGATTCGCCGAAGCGCGCGGGCGCGCCGGGTTTCATCCACCGCCTCGCCCCGAGGGCAAGGGACGTCGGCGGCCCTTGTCCTCCCCCGCGAATCGGGGGTAAACTATCAACGTGTTCCGCGAGAGTGACGCGGTCGCGCGAGGGCGGCGGAACCACGACCAGGACCAGAGACGTCGGGGAGTTCGATCCGAGATGAAGTCCGGCCCCGACTCTCCCCCGCTCGAAGTTTACTTGCTCGGTTTGGTTGACTTCGACGACGCCCAGCGCCTCCAGCGCCGGTTGGTCTACGACCTGGGCGAGCGCCCGGGCGCGGCCCTGGTGCTCTGCGAGCATCCCCCCACCATCAGCGTGGGTCGATCCGGCAGCCGTGCCCATATCCTCCCCGACGATCCGACCTTGCGCTCGATTGGGGTCAAGGTTCACTGGGTCAACCGGGGAGGAGGCTGCGTCCTGCACTTGCCCGGACAGCTCTCGGCGTATTTCGCGCTTTCCCTGGAACGCTTCGACCTGACCCTGAACGACTATGTGGGTCGTTTGTATCAAGCGGTGCTCGGAGTTTTGAGGGAGTTCGACCTCTCCGGGGAACTCAAGCCCGCGGTTCCCGGAGTTTTCCTGGGACACGCCAGGGTCGCGACGATTGGCGTGGCGGTCAACCGCTGGGTCGCCTACCACGGGGTGACCCTGAACGTCGGCCCATTCCTTGAGCCATTCGAGATGATCCTCGACGAGCCGGGCGAGGGTCCCCACGCGCTGCGGCAGACGTCGATGGAATCGCGTCGCCAGCGGGCCACGCCCATGCCCAAGGTTCGCGAGGCGATGATCCGTCACCTGGAACTCGTGTTCGGCCTTGAACGTCATCACGTCTTCACGCACCATCCCCTGGTCCGCCGCAAGGTGCTCGCCCATGCCTACGTCCCCAGCCCAGGATGACCAGAGGCCCTCGGCCCTGCCGATCGTGACGACCGAGCCGACACCCACGCGACGGCTTCCCGATTGGCTGAAACGCCCGATCCCAGCCACCGGTGGCATGTACTTCACCCGGGGTCTGGTCGAGGAACTCGGGCTGGAAACCGTTTGCGAGAGTGCCCGGTGCCCGAATCGTTCGGAATGCTGGACCCGCAAGACGGCCACGTTCATGGTCATGGGTGAGGTTTGCACACGCCCTTGCGGCTTCTGCGCGGTGCCGCGGGGGATTCCCGAGGCGCTGGCCGACGACGAGCCCGATCGTCTGGCGGAGGCCTGCGCCCGGCTCGGTCTGAAACACGTCGTGATCACCTCCGTGACCCGGGACGACCTGCCCGACGGCGGCGCGGATCACTTTCGCCGTTGCGTCCTGGCCGTCCGCGCCCGAACGGGCGCGACCATCGAGGTGCTCATCCCGGATTTTGACGGTGGCGAGGCCCCCATCGCCACCGTGCTCTCCGCCTCCCCCGAGGTCGTCAATCACAACCTGGAGACCGTCGCCAGGCTTCAGCGCCAGGTTAGACGCAAGAGCCAGTACGCGGTCAGCCTCAAGGTGCTCGACCACGCCAAGCGGTCCCGGCCCGACCTCCGGACCAAGAGCGGTTTGATGCTCGGACTCGGTGAGACGACCGAGGAGATCATCGAGACGATGGCCGACCTGCGCGCGGTCGATTGTGACTTTCTGACCCTCGGCCAGTACCTCCAACCGTCCCCCCGCCACCTCCCCGTGGTCCGCTACCTTCCCCCCAGTGAGTTCGACGACCTCGGCGAGATCGCCAGGTCGCTCGGCTTCATCGAAGTGGCCAGCGGCCCGTTCGTCCGATCGAGCTACCACGCCGACGAGATGGCGATGGCGAGCGTCGGGAAAACGAAATCCGACGACTGAGCGGCCCTCTGGTTCCGCGACGGGTTCTCAATCGACCAGTTCACTCGCCCTGAGATTTCGAAAGAACAGGACGATCGAGGTCGAGGTCAACGCCGCGAACAGACACCAGACCGAGGTGAACGCATACAGGAACGCCAACCACGAGAGAATCGCGGTGAGCGCCACGACCGCCCCGGCGATGCGAAGCAGCCGATTTCGGCAAAGGAAAATGGGAACCACGATCGTCAATACGTACGCGACTCGCGCCACGCTCACGGGAACGACCTGGAGCACGGGGACCCGGTCGAAGTCGTATTGAATCGAGTGATGAGCGACCGTTACGCGAAGGTCGCGATCATGGTACAGGACCAGCGGCAGGAACAGACTCCAACCCACCACCACACCGACGACGGCGATCGGAATCAACCAGGGGAGCCGCTGACGATCGAACGCGGCGGCGCTGAGAAAGACCCAGAACGGCCAGAACGCCAGCGCGAAAAACAAGTAGACGCGCACCGCGGGATGCCCAGGCCCCACCGCCCCCCGCGCGAGGTCCAGCCAGACGAACCCCTCGGCGAATTGCTGAACCGCGAAGAAGACGGGCACCGCCGCCAGGGGTAGGTAACGCCGGTCATTTCGGAACGCCCGCTCCAGGCAATAGCCGCCCGAGGGCAACAGCGCCGCGCCCACCACGAAGCTAGCTTCCGCGGAGAAACACATCGCCCATAACCGATCAGCAAAGACCAATGCGTCCTGAACGCGCCGTCCCTCGGTCGAAAGCTTCGAAAACATTTTGACCGGACTCGTCTCAGGTCGCCAGGGTTTTCCCAGCGACCCCTGTCTCGCGGCCAGAGGCACCCGAGCGCCGCGAGTCCCCAAGTCCCGGTCGTCCGACTGGCGAGAAAGCGAAGGTCCGTGACGGGTGGACGGCTCGGAGCGGTTTCGGGCAGGGTCGGATCGGGCCCACCTCCAACGGGAAAGGCCGGCGGCTCGCGACCGAGCCGCCGGCCTTCTCATCAACTCCGTCCCGAGGGACGGAGGCGGAGTTCCTGGACTGACCCCTTACCGACCCGGAACGCCCAGGGTGAAGCCCGACCTCGGGGCCGCCGGCCGGGCGGCTCCACCGGCCATCGGATTGCCCGAGCGGATCACCGTCTGGTTCTCAAACCCGCCCAGGCCATTCGGCGTGACCACCTGGCCCTGGAAGTGGGTCTGTCCGGTGACGCTATTCTGCCATTGTTGCCCGGTCTGGTAGCCGACGATCTGTCCGTTTGGACCAAGGATCGGTTGCGAAACATTCTGCAATGTGCCGTTGTTCATACTGGACTGACGGTAGGGATCGAACGCCGAGTTGAAAAGCGTGGTCCCCTGCGTGTTGACGCCACCGGTCGGCGTGAAGCCGCTGACCTGAGGCTGAGTTTGAAGCACAGGGTATTGCGGGTAAGTCGGTTGTCCCGGCGGGTACGTCGGGTATTGCGGGTAAACCGGCTGAGTTTGCGGATAAAAAGGCTGCGGTTGCGGGTAATACGGCTGAGTCTGAGGGTAAACCGGCGGTGACGGCCGGTAAATCGGCTGGGTCGTGGGAAAATACTGGGCCTGGACCGACGAACCCTGGGCCAGGGTGGCGAGGACGATACCGGCGGCCGTCACGGAAATCTTCGAGGCGCAACCCATCGGACGTCTCCTTCGTGTTTGCCTGGCCCACGGCCCAGGTGAGGGCCGTTCGCCATGGACTTGACTCAATCGTTTCCACTGATCAATCACATGTTCGCGGGGAGATCCGCGATATTGTGGCGGAGCGTTCCGAATTTCGATTTGACGCCCTTTCCGTCTGGAAGCCGAACCGTTTGAGGAAGAGTCGTCGCGACGTCCTGCCGCGTTGAGTCGAGAACAGCGGACGCCCGAGACACCGGTGTGGCGAGGTCTCGGACGACGGACGGGTGGAACTCCGTGGACTCGGAGCGACCACACGCGGCGAAGGTTGAGCGAAGCTCACGCGCGCCGTCTTCTGATGAATATCATGGGCGCATGAAAAGATCGCTTCGGGAGAGTGTTCCGGCGGGTCTTTCACGAGCTGTCGGCTCTGTCGCCCGCGCATCGGATGGATCTCGTCGAGGTGGGATCGTCCGCGTCTCGTCTCGCCGCCGATTCGACCGAGGGATGGTTTTCCAGCGTGGCTGGTACCGCGCGGATTGACACCCGAGCACCGCGCCCTTACCCTACGGCGCTCGCTCTGGCCCGCGATCCGAGGCCGCGGCCGTCTGGCCTGGAATTCTCCCGCTTCTTCCGACTCGCCTGAGGCACGACCTTCATGCTCCCGCCCCTCCGCGCCGTGGTCACCGGTGAGTTCCTGGGAACGCTCCTGCTGGTCCTGCTGGGGGACGGCGTGGTCGCGTCGGTGGAATTGCTGGGCAAGCAGGCCGACTGGATCGTGATCACGACGGGCTGGGCCCTCGCCGTGACGCTGGGCGTCTACGTGAGCGGTCGATCGAGCGGAGGGCACCTGAACCCGGCGGTCACGCTCGCGCTGGCGACTCGGGGAGAGGTCGCCTGGGGACGGCTCCCGGTCTACTGGCTGGCGCAGCTCGCCGGCGCGTTCGCCGGCGCGACCCTCGTCTATCTGGATTACTCGTCGGCCTTCGCGGCCTTCGAGGCCACGCACTCGATCACCCGCGGAGCGATGGAAGGGGGCAGGCTCGCCGGTCCCGCCGCGGGCGGGGCGGGGATCTTCTGCACGTTCCCCGCGTTTGACGGTCTTCTGGGCAACCTGTTCAGCGAGGCGCTCGGGACCGCCGTCCTCCTGTTGGCGGTCAGGGCGCTGACGGACCGTCGCAACGCCAGTCCAGGGGCGAACCTTGGCCCGGTGCTCGTCGGGGCGACGGTCTGGGCGATCGGGCTGTCGCTGGGCGGTCTGACAGGCTACGCGATCAATCCCGCCCGCGACCTTGGCCCCAGGCTGGCCGCGGCCGTCTTCGGTTGGGGGGCCTCGGTCTTCCAGTCGCATGGCCTGTACTTCTGGGTGCCGATCGTCGGCCCCCTGGTCGGCGGAGTGGTCGGGGCCTGGGTCTATGACCTGCTGATCCACCCGAACCTCTCCCCGGAACCGGAACAGGGAACCTCCCCCTGACGGTCACGGTCGGGTATCCTGGAGCGGTTCCCCCACACGACGCTCAAGGTTCGTCGTGATCGCCGCGGGAAGTCCTGAGCATCCCGATCGTGGAATCCGCGACGACGGAGTCCACGACTGAAGGAAGACGTAGATGTCCGAGACTTTGTTTGAGAAGGTGTGGAAGCGTCACGAGATCCTCGCCCAGGATGCGGCCACCCTTCTCTGGATCGACCGCCACCTCGTCCATGAGGTGACCAGTCCCCAGGCGTTCGAAGGGCTTCGGCTGGCCGGGAGAACGGTCCGCCGCCCCGAGCTGACCTTCGCCACGGTCGACCACAACGTACCAACGGAGAATCAGCTCGACATCCGCGAACCGATGTCGCGGCGGCAGGTTGAGACCCTTCGGAACAATTGCCGGGAATTCGGCGTCACGCTCTACGATATCAATAGTGGACGGCAAGGGATCGTCCACGTCATCGGCCCGGAGCTGGGCATCACCCTTCCTGGCCTGACGATCGTCTGCGGCGACAGTCACACCAGCACGCACGGGGCGTTCGGGGCGCTCGCCTTCGGGATCGGCACCAGCGAGGTCGAGCACGTTCTGGCCACCCAGACCCTCTGGCAAGGGGTTCGGCCTAAGTCGTTCGGCGTCGAGGTGACCGGCCAGCTTCCCCCTGGCCTGGAGCCCAAGGATATCATCCTCGCGGTGATCCGGGCGATCGGGACCGGCGGCGGGACCGGGCACGTGCTGGAGTACTACGGCCCCGCGATTTCGGCCCTCTCGATGGAAGGCCGGATGACCGTCTGCAACATGTCGATCGAGGCCGGGGCTAGGGCCGGATTGATCGGCCCGGACGACACGACGTTCGAGTACATCACCCGAGGGGACCGG
>JBFWRA010000255.1:0-6234 GCA_050249155.1 Isosphaeraceae bacterium
TCACGGCCTTCGAGCGGAGTGGTGAGCAGGGCGTCCCAGGTACCCCGGTCGCGCTCGATGGTGATTTTTCCCACCAGCGTCGAGGTCAGGCTGACGAGGTTCAACATCGCGACGAAGCAGGAAACGAGCTGAATCATCCTGCTGAACTCGTCGCGAGCCTCCGTGCCCGCGCCGCCAAGCCAGCGCTCCTGGAAAGAGGGCGCGGCGTGCCTGGCCGTCACCACGATCAGCGTGACGGGCAACGCCACCATGAGCGCGACGACCACGAGTTGAAAGAGCACGATCGTCAACAGCCGAACCAGGGCGACCAGCCCGCGCAGGAGCGCGGCGGGTCGGAACTGGAACGCTTGAAGTTGAGCCAGGTCGTGCTCCCGCCAGTAGATCGGATCGTCGCCGCAAGGCGGGCGACCGTCGGAGCCTGGTTCGACCGTGGAGCGTCTTGGTTCATGTCGCCTCATGCCCAGCACCGCGGCGCCGATCGCCAGCAGGCTGAGACCCGACTGCGTCAGCAACATCACCTGGAGTCGATCGACCAGCGGTGGCAGCCAGCGGGACGTGGTGACCCAGAGTCGCACGTTCACCAGCAAGGAGACCGGGCTGGACGGCCCGACCCACTCCCCGAACGTCCGGAGCGGCCAGACCAGCGCGGCGCCGATCGGATTGGAGGGCAAGGGGATGATCGCCAGGACGGGAGTGAAGATCAGCCAGGCCCAAACCGTCCCCATGGCCGAGGCTCTGGCGTTTCCCGCCTTGGAATGCCATGCCGAGCAATTGAGCGACACGGCCCCCATCATCAACGTCGTCGAGAGGGACACGACGATTACGAGCACCGCGAGTTCGGGAAAGAGCCCGGTCAGGTAGGTCGCGAACACCACGAACGGGACGGCGACCAGGGTCAGCGAAAACCCCGGCGCGAGCCTTCCCAGCAGCTTCGCCAGCACGATCTCCAGTCGGGTCAACCGGGTGAGCAAGAGAAACTGCAGCGTGTCGCGCTCGCGATCCTCGGCGATCGCCCCGCCCACCAGCGCGGGAACCAGAAACGCCAGCGCCATCACCTGGAGAAGCTCGACGAGGATCAGGGTGGCGAGCCCAAAATCCCGGAGCCCCTCCGCGGAGAAGACGTTTCGGCCAAACAGGTCCCCTTGAAGCGACCCCCCACCCAGGACGGCGACCGCCAGTCCCAGCACGCTGGCCAGGATCGAACGAAGCGGGTGGACCTCGCGGCGGTGCGCCGCCGCCTTGAGCTCCCTTCGTAGAATCGGCCAGGGGATCATGCCATCGACCTTGTCACGAGTTCCGACATGATCCCCCAGCTTTCTCGGACGATCCTCGATTCAACGGACCGCGGTTTGACCGCCCGACTGAATCCCGCGGACGAAGGCGAGCAGGTCGGCGAGGTCCTGAGAGGTCAGTCCCTGCTCCAGCCCCTCGGGCATCACCGATCGACCCGTCGAGACGATCGCCTCGATTCGGTCCCGAGGCACCACGTCGGTCGCCCCCTCGGCGCGCTTCAGTGTGACGGCGTTGGCCGATTCCTCAGCGATCAGGCCCGAGAGGATGCGCCCATCCACGGTTTCCACGTTGTAGTTGACATAATTGGGGGCGACTTCGCGGTTGGGGTCGAGGACGTGGATGAGCAGGTCCTCGGGAGTTCGCCCCGTGACGGTCGCGAGGTTCGGTCCGACCTCGGCGCCCTGCCCCTCGGCCCGGTGGCAGGTGGCGCATACCTTCCGAAAGACCTCTCGGCCACGGTCGCGGTCGCCTGTCATCGCCAGGGCGGGCCGAAAGGTCTCCACGACCGCCGCCCTGCTGGAGCCGTTGGCGTCGCCGAACAGCCGGCCCGCGCGATCCTTCAGGGCCGCTTTCGGATGATCCAAGAGAATCTTGATCCGTCCCGGATCGAGATCCGAGGCGGTGAGCGACTTGGATTCGACGGCGTCGAGCAGGGCGTCGAGCCGCTCGGTCCTGGCGAAAAGCGCCTCGACGGCCTCGCCGCGGACGGCGGGACTCAGACTTCTCCACTGACCGAGGATCGCCGGGGCGACGCGACGGTCGTTGAGCGCCGCCAGGGTTTGCAGCGCCGCGAGTTGCAACGCGACGGGCTGCCGGGCGTCCAGCAAGCCGGGAAGCGTCTCCATCGCGAGGTCGACCGGTCCGAGGCTCAGCAGCCGGACCGCCTCGACCCTCCCCTCGAGTGACGCGTTCCCGGTTCTGGCGGACTCCGCCGCCCTGGCGAAGACCAGTCCCAGGGTCGACCCCGCCGGGCCCGAGGTGGCCTGGCGAAGCGAGCCGCCCCCGCGCTGAAGCCCGCGACCCAGCCCGAGAAGCGCCGCGCGCGTGACCGTCGGCTCGACCTCGGGCCTGGCGAACCTGGCAAGCACCGCGGCCACGTCGTCCGGCCGGTTCTCGACGCCGACGAGCAAGGTCAGGTCTTCCAGCCAGGGTCGCCCCTCGGGAGTGGCGAGGAACTTCGGCGCTCGCTGGGCCAGGTGGTCGAGGAACGACCAGGAGCGGCCCGCGAGCGAGCTCTGGACGGCGTAACGGGTCCAGCGATCCCTGGCGTCGCGCAGGGCGATCGTCGCGAGGGCGTCAAGGGTTGGACGTTCGATCGCGGGGTCGTCCGACCTCGGCAAGGCCCCCAGGGCGATCGCCACCTGGAACCGAACCATCGGGTCGGGGTCCTCGGCCAGACCGAGGACCGCCGCGCGGAGCGCGGGCGTGGCCGTTTTGAGCAGGCGCTCCGCGAGCTTCGCCGCCTGTTCCCGAACGCCAGGCTCGGCGTCGGCGAAGGCGGGCGCCAGGTCCTTCTCATCCAGTGCGTCGAGCGCGTCGAGGGTCCACAGGGCGTGGGTCCGCCCGAGCGCCGTCGGGCGCTCCTGGACCATCGTTCTGAGGGGACCGATCGCGGCCTTGTCGTTCCGTTCGATCAGGAGCCGCTGGGCCGTCTCACGCCACCAGGACGCCGGATCGGCGAGCGTGGCGACCAGTTCCCCGGTCGACGCGCCGGCGAGCCTTGGTTGGCGCTTCCGCGCGGGACCTGGGGGAAGCAGCTCGTAGAGCCTGCCCCTGTCCTTGCCGCTGGTCAAATCCAGGTGCTTCTTGATGGGTTCGGGGATCGAGAACGGGTGCTCGATGGTTTCCCTGTACATATCCAGGATCAAGAGCGTGCCGTTCGGCGTGTTGAAGAAGTTGACGGGGCGGAACCAGTTGTCCGTGGAGGCGAGGAACTCGACCTTCTCGTCGGCCCGGGTCGCGTCGAAGTGGGCCCCGTTCTTGGATAGGATCTTGCGGTGGACGAGGTTTCCGCCGACGTCTCCGATGAAGGCGTTGCCGCGGTATTCCGGGGGATAGGCGTCCCCTCGATAGATCGTGACGCCGGTGGCCGAGGTGAAGAACCCGCCGGGGACGAGCTCCGTGGGAGGAAGCCGCTTCCGCATCACGGGGTCGGCGGCGCGCTGACGGGTCCGGACGATCCGCCAGGGCTCCAGGGCGCTAATCCGATAGACCGGCGCGGCGGCCCCTTCCACGGCGATATCGTCGAGCACCGCGCCGGTGACGAGGGCCGGGTTGCGTTCCAT
Source organism: Isosphaeraceae bacterium (assembly GCA_050249155.1). Taxonomy (GTDB): domain Bacteria; phylum Planctomycetota; class Planctomycetia; order Isosphaerales; family Isosphaeraceae; genus JBFWRA01. Next base: position 3,579 of record JBFWRA010000255.1, read on the forward strand.
CGACCACGAGGGGAGGATGATCTGTCGAATGTGATTGCTATTGTTGCTGGTGAATCGGTGTCCCCAGTCGTCGAAGGCGTGGCCGAACTGGCCGCCGCCGGAGATCGCCTCGAAGGCCGAGCCGTCGGGTTTGAACCGGAAATCCCGCCCGCGGATCGAGACCGGCTTCGCATCGGGGTGCAGGTGATTCTTGATCTCGCCACCGTTGCCGCCGCCGACGCCGTAGATCCAGCCGTCCGGTCCCCAGAGCAGGCCGTTGACCAGCGCCTGGACGTTTTGCGTGCCGAAGCCGCTGAACGCGGTCCTTTTCAGGTCGGCGACGCCGTCTCCGTCGGTGTCCCTGGCGTAAATGATCTCGGGAGGGACGGCGATGAAGACGCCCCCCTCGGAAGCGACGACGCTGGTCGGCCAGGACAGTCCGTCGACGAAGATGGTGCTGGCGTCGAACCGACCGTCGCCGTCGGTGTCGACCAGTCGCCGGACGTTCCCGCTGGGCGTGTCCTCCGGGTACGGATAGCCGCGCATCTCGACGACGTAGAGCGCCCCGTCGGCATCCTGGCAGACGTGGACCGGGTCGGTGAGCAGGGGCTCGGTCGCGATCGGTTCGACATGGAAACCTTTCTGGACCTGGAAGCTCTTGATCGCCTCCGCGGGCGACTTGCCGGGGATGCGGGGCAATTCGCTGGCGAGGTCCTCGTCGTCACCGCGCGAAAGGGCGATTCCCGTGGACAGGGCGAGGGTGATCGCGAGGAGTGTGCGGCGTGTCATGGTCGCGTGTTCCCTGGGGATTGGCCGGGGCTTGAGTCGATGAGGGCGGGGCCGCTGGGGGCCGTCGACGGCCCTTGGGCCGGTGGGACGATCGTGCCTTGAGTTTGGGCTCGACTTTAGCCGGTCGGGCGAGTCGCATCCAGGGGAGGAGGGGAACCGACTGAGCCGTTCCTCGTTTCAAAATGGAGAAGTTGGCCGGCGGGATGCCACCGCTTCGCCCGTGAACCCATGTCCGCGGCCAGGGCGTGGGCGCCCAGGTTCGCGGAGGAACCCGTGGCACCCAGCAACGAGATCGCGCGTCGCCCGTTTTGGAACGAGGAGTGACCCTGGGGAACCCCTCGGGTCGTTCCCGGTCGACGGGGTGCCGACCCACGCGATGGGAATCGGTGGGCGGCTTCTCGACTCTGAAAGTCCGCCAGCGATCATCCCTGGATGGCGCTGGTGCGTCCCAGCGCGATGTCGAAGTCGCTCACGGCGGGAACCAGCATCGCCAGCAGAGCGAAGCCGTAGATGCCAAAGCTCACCAGGAACGTCGCCATGACGTCGCCGTTGAACAGGCTGATCACGCAATAAAACGACCAGAACGGGGTCAGGATCGAGACGAGCGCGATCGCCCGGGACGGGTTTCTCGCCCCGAGGGAGCCGAACAGCGCCACGCTCCCCGCGCCGATGAAGATCAGGAAGCTGAGCAATTGCCGGCCGAACTCGCCGTCGCTCAGGGCGATCAGGTAGGCGCAGATCAGGATGCCCACCATCAAGAAGAAGATCGTGCCGAGACTATTGGCCACGGCCGTTCGGCTATTCGTGTACGTGATGGCCGAGTGCAGCCCGAGCATCCCCGCGAAATGGACCAGCAAGAGGAAGTCGGTCACGGCGAAGACGGCCGACTCCGTGTACATCACCCCAGTCGCCGCGAGGTAGATCGTCCAGAGGATCGGCAGCGCGATCATCTCCTTGGTGTTATAGAGCACGCCGTAGAGCTTGCCGTAGACGAACTCCTTGGGCGTCAACTCGGTCACCAGCAGGAGGTCCAGCGCACCGCTGTCGCGTTCGCTGGTCAGGGCCGTCACCCCTTGCGCGTTGACCAGAATCAGGCTCAGCACTCCCAGCGCGACCGGAATCATGGCCAGCATGCCAGAGAGCGGAGACTCCATCCCCTGCGCGATCGTGTGAAAGAGCCCGACCCCGATCGCGAACAGCAGGTAATAGGTCCCCTTGATGATGAGGGGCTTGCGGCCATAGCCCCGGGTCATGAGCTCTCGCCAGAGGATCGGATTCTCCCACGACCGCCGGTAGGGCCTGGCGGCCTTCACGACGCGGCGATGCGTTCGCCTGGGGACGTGAAGCCCCGTGCCCTTTTCTCGGCCTTCCCCGGTTCCGCCCGGGTCGGCGCCGCCGGAGCGTCGGGAACTGGAACGATCTCCCGACGAGGCGGAGGCGAGGCCCCCCTCCACGGTCATCGCCACCCCCGCGCCCACGGGCACGGCGACCTCGGCCTCCGCTTCGGCCTCGTCGATCTGGACCAGCGACTCGACGATTTCCGACTCCTCCCCCTCACGTTCCTCCCTGGGCTCGTTGCGGCCGGGGTTCCAGACCCGAAGCATCCGCGTGCCGAACGCCACCAGAAGCGCCGCGAAGGTGACGCGGACCAGGATGTACACCAGACTCGACGTGCCCATCACGCCGGCGGTCTCGGCCGAGGGGGGGTACAGCGCCACCAGCACCGCGCGGTATGGGTTCAAGACCTCCGCCAGCGGCACTTCCATGAAGGTGAGGTTCGGGAAGGCCAGCGCGAACGCCTCGACCCCCGCGACCGAGAAGACCACCATCATGATCGTCAGGGAGATCGACTGGAACGCCCGGTCCCTCCAGAGCGCGACGACCATCC
>JBFWRA010000256.1:0-6202 GCA_050249155.1 Isosphaeraceae bacterium
CTTCCCTGCGGCTGAACCTGACGAACATGCGACGAGGCGCGGGGCTCCCCGGCGCGACCCGGCCCATTGAGGTGCTCCAGCCGATCCAGGCCCTCGCGCAGGCGCGCACCGACTATCTGGAGAGCGAGCTGGCCTACCACCGCGCCCAGTTCCGCCAGTACCATGCCCTGGGGCGACCCCCGGTGATCCAGGCCGAGGGGGAGCCCGACCCCCTGGCCACGCGCTAAGGCCATGGCGTGAACCGACCGCCCCGCCCTGGCCTGGGTCGTTTCCTTCGGTTATCGTCGCATGCGGGACGACCTGAGCCCCGGAGCCTGCCGCGTTGATTGACCGCCAGCGAAGCGTCAAAATCGCCGGGATTGGATTGCTCGTCAACGCCCTGATGGTCGTGACGAAGCTCTTGGCGGGTCTCCTTGGGCACTCGTACGCCCTGGTGGCCGACGCGATCGAGTCGTCGACGGACCTGTTCTCGTCGTTGGTGGTCCTGCGGGGGATTCAGATCACCACCAGGCCCGCCGACGCCGATTATCCCTATGGGTACGGCAAGGCGGAAACCCTCGCCGCCGCGGTGGTCGCGCTGATGCTTCTCGGGGCGAGCGTGGGCGTGGCGGTGGCGGCCGTCCACGAGATCGTGACCCCCCACCACACCCCCGCGGCCTGGACCCTGGCGGTGATCGCGGGGGTGGTCCTGGTGAAGGAAACCCTGTTCCGCAGGGTCTTGAAGGTCGGTCACGAGACCGGAAGCCTGGCCGTCGAGGCCGACGCCTGGCATCATCGGAGCGACGCCATCACCTCGGCCGCGGCGTTCGTCGGGATCGCCGTGGCCGTGCTGGCGGGGCCTGGCTGGGAGTCGGCCGACGACTGGGCGGCGCTGCTGGCCTCGGTGGTGATCGCGTATAACGGCGTCCGGCTACTCCGTCCGGCCGTCGGCGATCTGATGGACCGTCAGCCCGACCCCGACCTGATCGAGTCGATCGAGGCCGCCGCGCGGAAGGTGTCTGGCGTGCTCGACACCGAGAAGCTTCACGTCCGCAAATTCGGCACCGACTACTTCGTGGATCTCCACGTTCAGGCCGACCCGGAGATGTCCCTCCGCGACGCGCACGTGCTCAGCGGCAAGGTGAAGGGAGCCATCCGAGGCGCGGTGCCGGCGGTCTTCGGAGCGTCGATCCACATGGAACCGTACGAGCCGGATCCGACGGCCCCGTGAGGCGAAGGCGAGGAACGGAAGCACCGCGACTTCCCGCTCCCCACGCGGTCCAGGGCGAGCGGGGGCGTTGGGCCTTCGTCGGAGCGACGATCCAGGTCGGAGAAGCTGACGGGGAGGATGGAGCCTCCGATGGCGTTCTCTCGCGGAGAGTGGCACGATCCTCCAGCTCTTTTCCGGCCCTCGATTGGAGATGGGGCAAACACCCTGTGGACAAATCCTTCCTTCGCTGTTTCGCGTTGGCCACAAACGGGACGGAAATCCAGCGTTTTAAGCGGCTGAGTTGACAGGAACGCCTCGTTTCGGAACAATTCGGGCCCGTTCCGCCCGCTTCGATACGAACGATGAGCCTATTTCGGGGACCCGCGACGTCGCGGCGCATCCCGACGGCTCGCAACGACTCAGCGGAGTCCTTTTGATGTCGCGTCCGATCTCACGCCGACGGCCTCTCGCCGCCGCGCTGACCGTGGCCCTCCTTCTTGGTCTTGGCGCGCCCGGCCTCGTGTCGGCCAGCGTCGTCCTCAACCTCAGCACCGGGCCGGCGAACCAGGGTTACTCATCGGGGGGAGGTTTCTTCCTCGACCTGACGGCGTCGGGCCCGAATCCCTTGCTGGTCACAGGGTTGACGACGACGTCCCTCGCCAGTGCCAACCAGTCGTTCACCATCAACGTCTACGTGCGATCGGGCACGGGGCTGGGTGGGACGGTCTCCAGTGGACCGGGAAGCTCCTCGGCGGGCTGGAGCTTCCTGGGTTCCGCGTCCGCGACCCAGGGCGGGGCCAGTCTCGGCGTTTCCCTCCCGGTCAACGTTCCCGGCATTCTGGTCACGCCCGGCCAGACCACGGGGGTCGCATTCGTCTTCCAGGGCGCTGGGCCGTGGTTCAAAAACACGTCCACGCCGGGCGTATTCTCGGACGGAGCCCTCACCGCGACCATGGGCGAGGGGCGCTCGGTGCCATTCAACACCGTTGGGTTCAGGCACACCGGGGAGATGGTCGGGTCGCTGACGTATGTCGCGGTGCCGGAGCCCGGCCCGATGATGCTGGCCCTCCCGACGTTGGCGCTGGTCGCGGCGCGATCGCTGCGGCGACGGACCCGCTGACAGGGCGATCACGATTCGATGAGAAGGCTGTGGCGGGACGACCCTGGATCCAGGTCCAGCCACTGAGTGAGCCGCGACCACCAACGCCTGAGGTGACTCCACCATCCTCTGGCCGCCAACCACCCCAAACGGGTGCCAGCGACTCGTTCGCGGTACGGATCGACCGTGGGGACGAGGCGGTCCAGTGTCGGCGGTGGCCGCGGCTCGGTACAATGCGCGCCATGACAGACGAAACGAACCCAATCCCAGGCGCGTTCATCGTCCTGGACGGTCCCGACGGAGGCGGCAAGACCACCCAGGTCGCCAAACTCGTCGAATGGCTCGGCGCGATGGGCCGCCAGGCGCTGACCTGCCGCGACCCCGGCGGCACGGCGCTGGGAGACCGACTTCGGTCGATCCTGCTGGAACGTGGGTCGCTTCTTCCCACGCTCAGGGCCGAGATGCTCCTGTTCATGGCGAGCCGAGCGCAGCTCGTCGAGGAGGTCGTCCGACCCGCGATCGCGGAGGGCAAGGTGGTCGTCTCCGACCGCTACCTTCTGGCGAATATCGTGTACCAGGGGTACGCCGGTGGACTCGGGGTGGAGGAGGTCGGTCGCGTCGGCCTGGTGGCGACGGGCGGGTTGCTGCCCGACCTCACCATCCTGCTGGATCTGCCGATCTCACTGGCCAGGGCGAGGGTCCGAGGGGCCCGCGATCGACTGGAAGACCGGCCCGAGTCGTATCATGAGCGCGTCCGCGAGGGCTTCCTCCGCGCCTCGTCGGAAGCGAACGGGCCGGGGGGCTGTTCGTACTACCCCGCGCCCGTGGCGCGGGTGGATGCCTCGGCCGACGCCGAGGCGGTCTTTGAACGTCTTCGAAGCGAGGTGGGGCGTGTCCTGGCACTCGGTTCGCGGCCATGACCGCGTCGTGGCGGAACTTCGTCGGGGGCTCGAACAGGGGCGGTTCCCGCACGCCCTGCTGTTCGTCGGACCCCAGGGGGTCGGCAAGCGCACCTTCGCTCTGAAGCTGGCCCAGGCGATCCTCTGCGAGCGCTCGACCGAGGCGTCGCTGGACCCTTGCGAGGTTTGCCCGTCCTGTCTTCAGGTCAAGGCGGGAACGCATCCCGACCTCTTGCGGGTCGCCAGGCCCGAGGAGAAGCACGAGCTTCCGATCAAGGTGATTCGCGACCTCTGCCTGGACCTGGGACTCAAGCCGATGCGCGGCACGCGCCGGGTCGCCATCGTCGACGACGCCGACGACCTCAACGACGAGGCCGCCAACGCCTTTCTCAAGACGCTGGAGGAGCCCCCCCCGGGCTCGGTCCTGATCCTCGTGGGGACCTCCGCCGAGGTGCAACTGGACACGATCCTCTCGCGGTGCCGGGTCGTTCGGTTCGACCCCCTTCCCAGGGACGAACTCTCCGCGCTGCTGATCGAGCAAGGGGTGGCCGACGCCGAGACCGCGGGACCGTTGGCCGACCTCGCCGAGGGGAGCGTCAGCAGGGCCAGGGGGCTGGCCGACCCGGAGCTTGGTGCGTTCCGGCGCGCCTTGCTCGACACCCTGGCCGATCCTCGGGGCTTCGATCCTCCTGGACTGGCCTCCAGGCTCTCGGCGTTCATCAAGGAGGCGGGCAAGGAGCGGATCGACCAGCGCGGGCGAGCCAGGCTGCTCTTCGAGGAGATGTCGCGGTTTTTCCGGGGCGTCCTCTGGCAGACCGCCGGGCTCGAACCGCCCAGCCCCGACCCCGACGACCGCCGCGCCGCCGCGAGCCTGGCCAGCCGCCTTGAACCCGAGGACGTCTTCGTCCTGGCCGATCGCTGCCTGATGGCCGACTACCAACTGCAACGTCAGGCGTACATGCCGCCACTGTTGGAGAGCCTCGCCCACGACCTGGGCGCCGTGATCAATCGGGGTTGACCTCTCCGGCCGGCAAGGGCTCGACCGTGGCGACGTGCGAGAGCGAGCAGATCTTGAACTCGGCGGGAACGCCGTCGTCGGTATCGCCGATCCCAACCAGCATGTCGGTTTTGGTGAGCATGGCCATTTCGGGGTGCCGCACCTCGTGGGACTGGGCGCTGGACATGACCAGGCGGAACGGCTGGAAGGGACGCCTGGTCAACAGCTCTCGGAAGGTTTGGACCGTCATGCTTTCCACGTTTCCGCGGGCTATCCTCGGTTGCGGAGCCAGGCGTTGGCCTCGGCGAAGAGTTGCCGGATCTTGGAGTGATAAAGCAGCCGGGTCACCTGCTCGAAGTCTCCCCAGTAGCACCAGTGGCCGAAGGGGTCGTCGACGTGTTCCGGGGAGCAGGTGATGTTGGAGGCGTCGCGGACCTCGACCAGGAAATAGGTGACCGTTTTGACGACCTTCCGGCCCCGTCGAATGTAGGTGTAGGAGAGGCTTTGTTCGAAGCCTTCGCGGAAGGCCCAATCGGTCAGGCCGGTCTCCTCGGTGAACTCACGGGCGGCGGTCTCCCGGGTCGTCTCTCCGACCTCCATGCCCCCTTTGGGGAATTCCCATTTGGCTCTGGGGTTGCGCACGGTCGCCGAGTGGAGGACCAGGTACTTGGGAACCTGGTCTCCACCGATGAGGTAGGGGATCACACCTGCGGACCGCTCGTGAATCGTGGTCATGTCGCGCGACGGTCCGGCGTCCCGGCCTCGGTGCCCTCGTCGTCAGCCGCGGCGATCAGCCCAAGAACGTCGCCTGAGATCACAGGGTCGTCCTCGCGCTGGTGAATCTCGGCGAGCCGGCCAGTGGTGGGGGAAGGGACGTCGAAGGTCGCCGGCCCGACGAGGATCTCGACGAGCCGGTCCCCCTCCCAGACCTTGTCACCCCGGGCGGCGAACCAATGGCTGACGATGATCGGGACGTCCGGACCGGTCCCCAGGTCTGGCAGGATCACTGCCTCCAAACGCATGGCGAACCCCGTCGTGAGGTTGGGTCGGACCACTCGTCCTGATGGCGAGTCGGCGCGAACCCGAACCCACGGGGGAACGGGGGCCCCGATCGCTTTGGTTTCTGGTTATCCCTTGACGCCGGATTTTGCCAGATCCAAATGCGAGAGGCGCGGGTTGGAAAGGTGAGGAACGAGCCGGGACGCCCCCGCGCGGCGTGAGAGGGTCGGCCAGAAAGGGACGGGCCACCGCGACGGGATCGCGCGCGGACCGCCCCTCTCCGTTCGGTTCAGAGACGCTTCGACCCCAACGGGCTTACTTCGCTTCGGCCAGCGCGGTTTCCAGGGCTCTGACGACCTCGGGCGCGTCGGGCTTCACGCGGGGTTCGAACCGAGCGATCACTTCCCCCTTGCGATTGACCAGAAACTTCGCGAAATTCCAGCCGATCTCCCCGGCGAACTTGGGATTGGTCTGGGTGCTGGTCAAATACTGGTAGAGCGGGTGGATGCCCTCGCCCTTGACCACGATCTTCGAGAACAACGGAAAGCTCACCTTGTACTTGGTCGAGCAGAACTGCTTGATCTCGGAGTCGGTTCCCGGTTCCTGGTGGCCGAACTCGTTGGCCGGAAAGGCCAGGACGGCGAAGCCCTGGTCCTTATACTTGTCGTAGACCGACTGCAGGGCTTCGTACTGTGGGGTCAGGCCGCACTGGCTGGCCGTGTTGACGATGAGCAACACGTCCCCCTTGAAGGTTCCCAGGTCGACGGTCTTGCCGTCGATATTCTGGACCTGAAAATCGAGAGGAGACGCCGCCTTCTTGGCGTCGTCGGCCGCGGAGACGACTCGGGGAAGCAGGGCGATCGAGAAGACGAGGACCGAGCACAGCGGCGTCAGGGCACGTTCAGTCATGGCGGGCTCCGCAAACGTCCAGCGAGATTCGGGTGGGTGGGTAAGACTCGACCGGCCGGAACCTCGGGCCCGGCGCTGCGGGACCCATCGGCACCTGAGCGGGACGGGCG
>JBFWRA010000257.1:0-6199 GCA_050249155.1 Isosphaeraceae bacterium
CGACCACCGGGATCGACTCGGGCCAACACGGGCACCGGGGCGCGGTTCGGAGTGTGACCGTCGGCGACGGACCGTCGCTCGAACTGGTGACCTCGGTCGGACCGCCGATCAGCGGTCTCCCTCCGGCTGGCGTCGATACGGCCGGGGGCTCCTCCAACATCCCGGTCTTCCCCTTCCCGTTCGGCGGGAACCCGATCGGTGGACTGCCCCAGGGGAAGGGTTTCCCCGCGCCTTACCCGCCACAGACCTACACGGGCCTCGCGCAAACGCTGGGTTTGACGACCAGTCAAAACAGCGGGTCGTCGCTGAGCGCGGCGAGCCGGTTCGGCGCGAGCGTCCCGCGGACCTCGCGAGTCCGACGACCGACGCCCAGGCTCGGCGTCGCGAGAGCGGACGACTCGCTCGCCGCTTCCAGGCGGAGCGCCCCGCCCGAGACCCTGACCATCGCCAGGTCCAGGGCGGTTCGTAACTGAGCTTCCGGCGAACCGGTGAGCTCCAGCGCCCCCTCACCCTCCCCCGATGCGACGCTCGCGACGCGGCGCGAGTCCCGGGAAGAGGGTGGGGGGGTGGCTTCGTCCCGACTCCCGGGACGGACCGGGCCCCGTCGCGCTCCGACCCGGGCACCCGATCTCCGGAAACTCGGGAACGAGTGGACGGCCTTTCCCTCACCACCAGCCCGTTCCGCGTCTCGCCCGATCTCCCCGACTCGCCGCCCGCCCACCCCTCCCCCTCGGCGAATCGCTTTGACCCCTCGTCGGGTCGGTCGTTATCATACCTCGATCGCCGAATCCCACGACCGCGCCTCGAACGCTTCCGGGCCCGCGCGAAGTCGCGGCCGGGCCTGCGACGTCGGGTCGCCTGGAGAACCGCAACGCCGTGGTGCCCGCCAAGGACTTCAAAAAGCGGATGGTCGTCGAGATCGACGGCGCTCCCCACATGATCGAGCAAATCGCCGTGCAGACCCCCTCGGCCAGGGGCGCGGCGACCCTCTACAAGATCAAGGCCAGAAACCTCAAGACCAAGGTCCGGGTCGAGAAAAGCTACCGAGGGACCGATAGCCTGGCGGAGTCGAGCTTCGAGCGTCGGCCAGTCCAGTATCTTTACCGCGAGCCGGACGCCTTCCACTTCATGGACTCGGTGGATTTCAACCAGTTCTCGATGCCCGCGGACGACCTGAAGGATCAGTCGTCGTTCATGACCGAGAACATGGAAGGGGTCGAGGCCCTGGTGGTCAACGACGAGGTCATCGCCATCGAGATCCCCGACACCGTCGACCTGGCGATCGTCGAGACCGCGCCCGGAGTGCGGGGCAACTCGGCGACCGGCAGGACCAAGCCCGCCACCCTCTCCACGGGGTTCGTGGTCCAGGTTCCCGAGCACCTGGAGGAAAACGTCACCGTGCGGGTCGACACCCGGACCGGCGAGTACCTCGGACGGGCCAACTGAGCGAAATCCTGAGGAATCCGTCGGCCGGAACGGGTCCGCGTCCAATCTTCCGCGCCTCGCCGACGAATAGCGACCAGAGGGCGGCGACCGACCTGGGGCCGGTGGCGTTTCCTCTGGTCTCACCCAAGAAAAGAGATTGACGATGGATCATAACATGGTCACGACCACGTTCGAACTGCCCGGCATGCGCGTGGCCAAGAGCCTCGGCGTGGTCCGGGGGATCATCGTGAGGTCGCGGAGCGTGGTCGGGAACATCGGCGCCAGCTTGCAGCAGATCTTCGGCGGCAACATCTCGATCTTCACCCAGCTTTGCGAACAGGCGCGGGCCGAGGCGTACGAGCTCATGATTCGCCACGCGGAGCAGCTTGGGGCGGACGGGATCATCGGCGTCCGCTACGACGCCACCGAGATCGCCCAGGGAGTGACCGAGGTCCTGTGCTACGGGACCGCCGTGAAACTGGTTCCGGGCTCACGCGAGGGGTAGAACCTCGCGGGCTTGGACCCGACGTTCGGACCAGGTTCTCAAGTCCCCGCGGGAGCGCGAAACCCGCCCCGCCTCGCCGCGTCCCATGAAAAGGGAACGACGCGTCGAGGGCGGGTCTGGCCGCTTGACAGGCTCAAGATCGGTCCTCTACGATACGGGCCGGAGGGCCAGGGCGGGGAAGCGCGTGCGAACGCGCGATCGAACGATCGAGGCGTTCTCGTCATCCAGGGAACGCGTCCCGACCCGGGGCGACCCGGTCAGGGACTCCCCCGCTCACGCGACCGACACCCAGGACCGTTGACACTTCCGCCCGGAGCACGAATCGCCATGCGGATTGCCCTGGACGCGATGGGGGGCGACCACGCCCCTGGGCCCATCGTCGCGGGTGCCGTCGAGGCCGTCCGCGATCAGCCCGATCTGACCGTCGTCCTCGTCGGCGACGAGGAGCGCGTCCAGGCCGAACTGGCCAAGGCGGTCGACCCGCCCCTCGAACGACTTCCCATCGTTCACGCCAGCCAGGTCATCGGCATGGAGGAGAAGCCCGTCGAGGCCCTCCGCAAGAAGCGCGACAACTCGATCTCCAAGAGCTGGGGCCTGATGGCCAGCGGTGACGTCAAGGCGGTCGTCTCCGCGGGGAGCACCGGCGCGATGGTCGCCTCGGCGCTCTTCAACGCCAAGATGTTCCTTCCAGGGGTTCGGCGTCCCGGGATCGCCGCCATCTTCCCGTCGCACCAGGGCCCCGTCGTCATTTGCGACGTCGGCGCGAACATGAACGCCAAGCCCGAGGACCTCTACCAGTACGGCGTCATGGCCTCGATCTACGCCGAGGCGATCCTCGGCGTGGACGAACCCAAGGTCGGGCTCATCAACGTCGGCTCCGAGGAGGAGAAGGGGAACGATCTGACCAAGGCCACCGCGGCGCTCTTCCGAAGCGGACCGACGGCCTCCCGGTTCGTCGGGAACGTCGAGGGCCGCGATATCTACGAGGGACACGCCCGGGTCGTCGTCTGCGACGGGTTCGTCGGCAACGTCTTGCTCAAGGCCGGTGAGGGCGCGGTCGAATTCCTCTTCAGCACGCTGAAGGAGGAGATGGCCCGGCTGCTGCCCAGCGTGCCCTCCGAACTGGGACAGACCATGACCCGGGGGCTCAAGGAACTGAAGGCGCGCTACGAATACGAGGAGTTCGGCGGCGGCCCCTTGCTCGGCATCCGGGGAGCTTGCATCATTTGCCACGGTTCCTCCAAGGCCAGGGCGATTCGCAACGCCCTGCGGGTCGCCGGCACCATGGCCGAGGACAGGGTGAACCAGCTCATTCTCGAAGCCCTCGCCGCCCCGCACGGTGAGGCCGGCGATCCCCAGGAATAAGACAAACCCCGACCCCGGCCCGCTCCCCAAGAGGCGTGGCCGTCGGGGTTGGAGTTGCCAGACGATGCCCAAAATCGCGTTTCTGTTCCCTGGTCAAGGCGCCCAGGTCGTCGGCATGGGCCGAGAGCTCGATCAGGAGCTTCCCGAGGCGCGGGCCCTGTTCGACCGCGCTGGCGAGATCCTCGGGTTCGACCTCCGCGCGGTCTGCTTCGACGGCCCCACCGAGGCCCTCGAAGCCACCGACGTCAGCCAGCCCGCGATCTTCGTGGCGAGCCTCGCGGCGCTGGAGGGCCTCAAAAAGACCGAGCCGGCGGTCGTCGAGGCCTGCCAGGGGGCGGCCGGGCTGAGCCTCGGCGAATACACCGCCCTGGTTTTCGCGGGCGCTCTGGACTTCGAGACCGCGCTGCGCGTCGTCCAGCGGAGAGGCCAGGCGATGCAGGCCGCGAGCCTCGCCACACCGAGCGGAATGGCGAGCGTCATCGGCCTCGACGAGGCCGCGATCGACGTCCTTTGTCAGAAGGTCGCCCCCCAGGGCCGTCTCTGGAAGGCCAACCTGCTCGGCCCCGGGAATATCGTCGTCTCAGGAGACACCAAGGCGATGGAGGTCGTGGAGGCCGCGGCCAGCGAACTGGGAGCTGGCCGCGTCGTTCCGCTGGCGGTCGCCGGGGCCTTTCACTGCGACCTCATGAAGCCCGCCGACGAGCGACTCGCCGAGGTCCTGCGATCCGCGACCATCAACCCTCCTCGAATCCCCGTCTACTCCAACGTGGACGCTCGACCGCATCCGGAACCCGAGGCGATTCGCGAGACGCTGGTGGCCCAGGTCGTCTCGGGGGTCCGCTGGGAGGATTCCATGCGTCGGATGCTCGCGGACGGGTTCGACACCTTCTATGAGATCGGCCCGGGCCGGGTCCTCACCGCCTTGTTCAAGCGGATCGACCGCAAGACGCCCTGCGTGAACGTCCCGGCGCGCTGAGGAACGCGTTGATCCCTTCCCGTCTCCAAGGCCAGGAATGCCCGGGCTCTCCTTTTGGCGGGTACCCAGGGCGATGTTGCCAGCCGGTTCCTTATCGCGGGTCGGTTCCCGATCGAGTCGTTCGCCACTCCCGTGGCTCCGAACCGGTCACGCGGTCGAACGACTCGCAGTCCAGCGAAACGCCGAGCCACGCGCCCAGTCTGGCGAGGTCCTCGTCGTAAATCTGCCGGAGCCTGGACTCGAGATCGGACGTCAACTCCGGGCGCTCCACGTCGGTCCGCCAGGCTCGCTTCAGTCGCTCGCTCCAGGACCGACTGACCAGGCGCTGGCGGATCGGCGAGAGGACCCGCGAATGCACCAGCGCGTGGCGCACTCGGCCCAGGCGCAACCGCTTGTCACCGACGTTTTGCGGCTCCATCGAGGCGTCCCAAACGAACTGGTCGGGACGACCCAGGAACGCGCCAATCCTCGAAAACTCCTCCTGAGGAAATCGCGCGAGCCTGCCAAAAAAAACAGGCAGGACGCGTTCCCTTCCGTAAGTCTCGAGGTACGGGGCGAGCTGCTCGGCGTAGCGCCCGTAAGCCACGAGCTCGGGACACGCTTCGATCGCCTCGCCGACACTCAACTCGGGGCTAACCCGACCCACGGTCCGTTCGTGAACGAACTGCGAGAACAACCGATCGATCGGATGCCGCATGACGTAGATCAGCTTGACCGAGGGGAGGGCGGCGACCATCCTCTCGACCGATTTCGGATACGTCGGGAGCTTGGTGTAGTGAGTGCTCGACTCGCCACACAGATCCTCCGGCCCCGCCGCCGCGAACAGGCCCGTGTACCAGCCCATCCCTCTGGCGTAGACGTCGTCGTCACTGAAGAAGTTGGGCTCCTTCGGCCGACTCATGACCACTCCCGGCTGCCGGGCGAGTTGCTCATGGAGCGTGGTCGTGGCGCATTTCATCGCCCCGATGGTGATGAAGTCAGGAGTACGTTCCATCACGGTTGCAACCTCGAATCCATCGTGATCCAGCCACCTCCGTCGTCACGACTCGGGAGTCCCGGGCCCGCGCCCATTTCGATCTCTTGGGAAAACCCCGTCAAGGGCTCTCAGCTTCAATCGATCAATACATAAATCAACAACTGATTATTTTATGCCGTCGTCGGTGGCCGGAATCCTTGGATTTCGAGGCGTCCCGATCGCCGGTTCGATCACGCCTGGCGACTGCCGGGTTCTTGAACCGAATTGGGGTTGATGGGAAAAGTGACGGGGGATTATAAACGGTCGATCTTGACGGACCCGCCGAGCGAATCGGCACGTGGAGTCCGACCTTCCCGATCACTGGATACGATCCGGCAACGCACAGGACGCTTCCCGTCATGGCCAGCGACGCCCCCGCCCCGTCGGGCTGCAAGGTCGATTTGAGTGGACAGGTGGCGTTGGTCACCGGGGCCTCGCGCGGAATTGGTCGCGCCATCGCGTTGCGTCTGGCGTCCTGCGGCGCGAGCGTGGCCGCCGTGGCGCGGACCCTCGCCGGCCTGGAGGGCACGCTTCAGGCGATTCGAGAGGCCGGGGGAACCGCGGAGGGTTACGCCGCGGACGTGAGCAAGACCGAGGACGTCAACGGCGTCGTGGAGCGAGTCGAGGCGAAATTCGGCAAGATCCATGTCCTGGTGAATAACGCGGGGATCACTCGCGACGGACTCTTCCTCCGGATGGAGGACGGGGCCTGGGACGACGTCATCGACACCAACCTCAAGGGCACGTTCCTGTTCTGTCGGGCCGTGGGTTCGCTGATGATGCGGAACCGGTACGGCCGGATCGTCAACGTCAGCAGCGTCTCAGGGTTGATGGGCAACCCCGGCCAGGCGAACTACTCGGCGAGCAAGGCCGGCGTGATCGGTTTCACCGCCACCATCGCCAGGGAACTGGC
>JBFWRA010000258.1:0-6196 GCA_050249155.1 Isosphaeraceae bacterium
CGACGTCCGCGACGACGGGATCGAATCCCGGCGTCGCGGACGTTTGTCAAGTGTGAGGGGCGATTCTGGAATCCGCGTTGAGCGAGGTCGACTCGGACACGGCGGGCGTCGCGGACGGAGGGCTCCTCTCAGGGGACCTGATCCGAGATCTGGATCGAGCGCGCAAGCACGTCCAGATATCGCGGGTGGTTTCTCCCAAAGCGATGGCGAGCGTGCCAGAGCGCCGAGTCGAGGGCGATCATCATATCGTTGATCGATTGGGATTGGAATGGGGGGAGGTCCTCGACGAGCTGGGCCCCGACACGAGCCGCTTCGAGCGGGTCCACATTATCGCCAGGGAGGTTGCGTCGGCTCATCGCGGCAGCCATTCCAACCTGGACGTCGCGCATGCGGCTTCGGAACGCGGCGTATTCCTGAGCGTTTTCGTTGACGCGGTCACGTTCGGCGCGCGCCTCGTCCAGGAATCGCTCGATTTTCTTGTCCAGTGTGTCCTGGGTGACCTCCATGAGCGACCTCGCCGCCAACGAGTCCTTGAAGGCGCGGATCGCGACACGCGTATCCTCGGCTTCGATCCCGGGTAACAGGGATTCGAGCCGATCGCCGATCAGGTCGATCGGGGTGCGCGACGCTCGGTTCTTCGCCCGATCATCGGCTCCCTCAAGGAGAAGTTGCCGAACGACCAGGGCGGATAGGTCGTTCTTCACACAAATGTGAAGAAGAGTCTCATTCGATTCCACGTCAACACGATTGACGTCGGCTCCCTCGGCCAACATGACGAGGGTCGCCTGGTAGATATCGTCCGTATCGCCCCGAATCGCCGCCCAGAGCAAGACGTCGGCGAGCGGCCATCCCCACTGGCTTCGTGGAAACGGTCCGCGTTCCAAATCGACCGACGTTCGCCTAGCGACCTCGGTCACGGAGATCTCGAGCGTCGGGATCCGGAACTGGGTCTTCATCTTCCGGACCATCTCCAGCCCGCCGAGGATTCGCTCCTCGTGAAACGCGCTGACCTTCCAGCCGAGAGTTTCGAAAATCTCCTTCCGCTTTCGATAGGGCGGCGCGTAGGTCGGGTCCAGTTCCGTGGCGCGATCGAGTTGATCGAGCGCCGCGGGATAGTTTCCGATTCTCGCCAGGATGACAGCGCGATTGTGGTACGGCGGCGCGTAATCCGGGTCGAGCTTCGTCGCCTCGTTGAGTTGGATCCATGCCTCGTCCTCACGCTTGGATTCGAGGAGAAGCATGCCCAGGGTGTTGAAAGCCTTGGCGACCCTGGGCTGCGCGTTGACCGCCTCACTCGCCTTCAACAGCGCCTGGAGGAACGCGCCTTCCCTGTGCTGGAACGCGGCGTACGCGGTCAAGATCTCGGAGTCGCGGGGACGTTCCTGGAGGAGCCTGTTGAACTCCTCCCGCGCCTTGTCGCTCGAACCGACGCGTCCCAGACATGTCGCTCGAATCCGGCGCGCCTCGACGTGTTTCGGGTCGATCGTCAGCGCGTGTTCGACCTCGTCCAGAGTCGCCTCATACGCTCGGCGTTCGAGGTGGAGTCGAGCCCTCGCCAGGTATCCGTCCACTTTCCCAGGATGCGACTTGACCACTTGATTCGCCCGATCCAACCGCGCCTTCCACCGGGCATGGAAGCGGCCTGGGGTCCGAGGGTCGGAGTCGGCGGGTCGATCCCGCATCGCGATCGGGGCGGCATTCTCCGCGAGCCTGGCCTCGGGGCGTTGGTCGGCCGCCGGGTGGGCCAGAGTGGAGGGTGCATCGGTGCGCACGCCTCGGGACGCGGAGTCACAGGTTCCTCGTCCCGCATCGACGTTCCGAGCGTCGGACGCCGAGTATCCTCGGGCGAGCATGACCAAGGGCAAGAGCACCGAGAACGTCGTCCAACGCGGGCGATCGAACATCGGACTTCCTCCTTTTTCAAAGTCGGGAGAGGGGAGCGGTTCGTCGTCCAGCCCTCCTGTCGCCGACCTTGTGGGTCGAGGTCGGCGGTTCCTCGGGACCCGCCCGAACGACCCGGTTCGGGTCGGGGTGTGAAGAACGGGCGGGGGAGAGCTGGTTCCGTGGCATCCCAGGAGGATCGTCGAGAGACTTCCGCCTCGAGGAGACGGGACGCGTCCGAGGGACGATCCATTCCACGATCCTGGGACATTACGGTCAATTCACGCCGATCAAATAATGAAATGGATAATAATTGGTTCCAAACGTCGGATGCGGATCGACTCCGGCACCGAGGTCGAAACCGGGCGGCAGCGCGGAGTGGAGGTAGCGAACCGAGAGTCGGTCTCTCCCCGCTCCCGCGACCACGTAGACCCAGGCGGCCCCGGCCCGGTTGACGTCGATCGAGTCGTCCCCGTCGCCGGTCCCGATCATCAGGTAGTGGGCCGCCGTGGTCCCGTTCTTGATGGAGACGTCGTCGTTCCCGTAACTCGTGTCGACGATCAGGTCCCACCCAAAGTATGAGCCCTTGACCTCGACGCGGTCGTTGCCAGCCCCCGCGCTGATCCCGCAGGAGTGCTCGACACGGACGTTTTCCACGACGATCGTGTCGTTTCCGTCGCCGCCGTCGATGCCTAGACCCAGCGGGCCGGGAATGACGTCGCGATGGGACGACGAGCCGCGACTGACGTTGACCTTGTCGTTCCCGTCACCCAGATGGACCTGAATTCCCAGGGACACTCCAGAGAAGGTCTGCCCGAGAAGGCCGTTGACGCGTGTCCCACTATTACCCCGAACCGTGAACTCACCGGCGTTTCGCGTCGGCGTGATCGAAACCTCATTGCCGAGGTGGTCGCCGACGACCCTGAGCAGGCCGTTCTCGACGCCGACCCACACGTTGCCGGCCATCAACTCACGCTGTTCGAGCGTTTCGAGACGGAGAGTTTGGACTCGGTCGCGTTCGCGAATCATGATCTTCCTCCGGTGTCGTGAGGTGAGCGAATCTCGACGTCACGTCTGACACGACGCGTCTTGTCGCCAACCGACGGCGTCGGGGGAAACGCGGGAGCGGTCGTGATCCACCCGTTTCCCCCCAGGAAGATGCGTGGAACGCGCGAAACCCTCTTCACGACCATCGAAGATTTCTTCAATCAAGGTCCAGGGATCTCACGCGGGGGCGGGCCGGGGACGGGGGTGGGCCAGCGGCTCACCGGGACGACGTGGCCGGTCCCCGCGGCGAGGCGTCGAGCTCGGCGGCGGCCTGGCTGTGTTTCAGCCGAGCGGCGTCGATGAATTCCCTGGCCATGGGGTATTTCGGCGCCCTGGCGATCACGGTCTGAAAGTGTCTGATGGCCTGGAGGTAGCGTTCGGTCGCGTATTCCGCCTGCCCGCGAACGAACTCGACGTCGGGCTCGGGGACGCCCAGTTCCGCCATCCGATCGGCGATCTGATGCGCGAGGGTGATCTGTTGGGTTCGGGCGGCGGTCTGGGAGAGCGTATGGCACCAGGAGAGTGGGATCGGTCCAGTCAACCAGAGCCGATGAAGATTCGACGTGAGCCGCTCGCGGATCGCCGCTTTCCGCTTCGGATCGGGTTCCCGCAGAAAACGCATTCCCTGGCAGTTGATCGCCGTGAAGAGCGCGGGTCGCGTGAGGTCGACGAACGAGGGAAGGTCCGCGGCGCGAAGCAGGTATTCCTCGGCCTCGGCCCAGCGACCGTCGTTGAAGAGCAGGAAGCCGACGAGGAACTGGATTGGGCCGTAGCGGTTCTCCTGGAAATCAGCGGCCAGGCGGTTGAGCCGCGCCTTGTTCGGGATCGGGCTGGGGATCGTGGCGCTCACGAGTTTTTTTAGATGAGTGACGTCCAGGCCGAAGGCCGGTGGGATCACGAGGCGCGCGAGCGGTGCCGTGTCATCGTCACCATGATTCTCGCCCGCCCCGCCACCAAGGAGTGACCAGACGAGTGACCAGGGCGAACCAGGGAACTGGCACTTCTCCACGAAAACCGCCGGATTGGGGACGAGGTCGTCCGTGTGTCGACTCATCGCGGCCATGACGCGGAGGAGTTCCCCGCGGTCGTCAGCCCGGCCTGGGGAGGTCGTCTCGGGCGAGGGGTTGGCGG
Organism: Isosphaeraceae bacterium; assembly: GCA_050249155.1. Classification (GTDB taxonomy): domain Bacteria; phylum Planctomycetota; class Planctomycetia; order Isosphaerales; family Isosphaeraceae; genus JBFWRA01. Next base: position 4,060 of record JBFWRA010000258.1, read on the forward strand.
CGTCGGCGTCGGCCCCCCGTCGCGAGAGCAGGTCGTCCATGAACGCGACCGCCGGGTCCTGACGGAACGCGCCTCGAATGACGTCGACGCGGGCTCGCGCGGCGTCGTGCTCACCCATGAGGACCTGGACGAGCACCATCATCGGGTTGGCCCTGGGGTGGAATCGCTCGATTTCGAGGGCGGCCTGGAGATCCCGAGTCACGGCGCGGGGATCGTCGTCCAGTAGGGCCTGCGCGTACAGACGATCGGCGGTTCGAGAGAGTCCCAGGCGGAGCGCCCGCTCGACCATCGGCCGGGCACGCGGCTGGTCACGCGCGAAGAGGAGGTCGCCCCTCCAGAGGAGGACGTCCGCGGCGACGGCCGGCCCGTCGGGCGATCGCTCGGCCAGGTCCAGCGCGACGCCCGCCTCGTCGCGGTCGAGGACCAGGAGCGCCCTGGCCTGTTCGATACGAAGGCGGCCCGAATTCTCGGTTCCGCGGGCGAGGATCCGTTCAAAAAGATCGACGGCTTGGGACCACTCTCCACGCTCGATCGCGAGCTGGGCTTCGGAGAGCAGGGACCGAGTCTCGCTGGCCTCGCGCTCGCGGCGGATCGCGACTTCCCGGGACCCGAACCACGCGACCAGGCCGAGTAACGGTGCCAGGAGGATCGCGATCGCGATCGCTCGGAACGTCCTCGGCCTCCGCCGGGAGGCGCGACGGAGTCGGCGTCGCAGCCCCGGTGGTCGCGCGGAAATGGGTTCGCCTCGCTCGAGACTTCGCAGGTCCTCGGCGAGGGCGGCGGCGGTCGCGTAGCGGCGGCCCGGATCCTTGTCCAGGCACTTCATGCAGATGGCGTCCAGGTCGCGACTAAGGCCCGGGACAAGCTCTCGAGGACTTCGGGGTTCCTCCTCGCGGATGAGCCGCAGGGTTTCGAGGTCGCTCTCGCCACGAAACGGCGGCCGTCCGGTCAAGAGCTCGTAGAGGATCGCCCCCAGTCCGTAAACGTCGCTGGCGATGGTGATCCGGGAACGTGTCCCGACGACCTGTTCGGGTGACATGTAGCCTGGCGTTCCCACCGGCGCACCCGACGTCGACGCCGGGTTTCGGACGCTCCCGGAAAACCGGAAGGCCAGCCCGAAGTCGCTCACGCGCGGCTGGTCGTTCTCATCGATCAAGATGTTCGCGGGCTTGAGGTCGCGATGAAGGACGCCAAGACGGTGCGCGTGATCGACGGCGTCGGCGACCTGGCAGAGCATCGCGGCCGCCTCGGCCGGCTTGCCCGCGAATCGGCCGACGTGACGGGAGAGTCCGCCTCCCGACGCGAATTTCATCGTGTAATAAGGTCGGCCCAGGTGTTCTCCGAATTCGTAAAGAGGGATGACGTTGGGGTGCTCCAGGGCCCCGATCGTCTCGGCCTCCGCCCGGAATCGGCGGACGTCGTCCGCGTCGGCGAACTCGCCCAGGCGGAGCACCTTCAACGCGACCACGCGCGCGGGGACCGACTGCCTGGCGCGATACACGACGCCAAAGCCCCCCACGCCAATCCGCTCCTCGAGAACGTAATCGCCGAAGACCCGCGATTCGTCCTCGACCTCCGCCCCAAAGACGGGGGTGGGGGCCGAGTCCTCAGCGCCGTCTGTGAGCCCCTCGGGCGAGAGGAATCGAGTGCGAACGGCCTCCTCGTCGCTGGCGAGCAGGCCCTCGACCGCGCGCCTCAGATCCTCGTCCCCCGCGCAGGCTTCCTGAAGGTAGGCGTCCCGCTCGGCGACGGGGAGCCCCACCGCGACCCCGAAGAGTTCGTCAAGACGTCGCCAGCGCTTCTGGTCCATCGTGTCAACTCCCGACGTGTCGTCCAGGGCGTTGGGGTCTCGACCGGTGCCTAGCGGTCTTGATCCGTGAGCCGGTCCTTCAACCAGGCGCGCGCGAGCCGCCACTCGCGCTCGACGGTGGAAAGCGAGATTTCGAGTGAGGCCGCGATCTCCTGGTGCGTCATCTGGAGGATGCCGTGGAGGCTGGCGATCAGGGCTTTCCTCGGGTCGATCGCCTTGAGCTCGTTCAGAATCTCCTGAAATTCCAGCGCGGGAATCCCGTGGTCGGTCTCCAGCCGATCGAGCGCCATCTCGACAGGGTGCCGGGTCCAACGCTTGCCCCGCTTG
>JBFWRA010000259.1:0-6195 GCA_050249155.1 Isosphaeraceae bacterium
CACACGGCGGTGAAAGCTCGATCGGCCGACGAGGAACCAATGCTGGTCATGAACGAGGATGCGATAAATCGCGAACTTGGTGCATTCCTCCCGGGAAGTCTGGCTCGCTCGGTACCAAAGACGAATTTGTCGTTGCCGGGTCAACCCATCGACCAGAACTTCTCGCACTTCCCGACGTTGAGGGGAGGACACGCCCCATGAGATTCCTTCACGCGGCGAACCACTGACCGCGATGATTCGGTCGCGGATTTCGGGACTCAGTCCCTGCACGACTTTCACGACCCCTTCCAGGGCATGACGCAACAGCCCCAATCCGTCGACGCAATCGCGGCTTCTGACGATGACGCTCAGCGCCAGGGCTTCGAGCTCGGTCAAAGCGGGTGGCTGGAAGAAAAACCCCTTGGCGAGTCGATATCCCTGCTCCTGCTTCTGGTAACGGACGGGAATGCCGGACGCGACGAGCAGGTCGATATCTCGGTAGATCGTCCTTCGACAAACCTCGCAACGCTCCGCGAGCGCGCGAGCGCTCAGACCGGGTTCGGACTGGAGAAGGACGACCAGACGAAAGAGTCGTGCCAGTTGCATCCGGACTCCCGACCCGGACCGTCCCCGATCGCGGAGGCTCGCCGCATCCGGCTCCGACCGAAACGATAAACTCATGGAACTCGCGCCAAACGTGTCTCGACCGGAATCGCGGACTCCCTGTCGAGATGCTAAGACATGAGGCGTGAGAGTGCGTACTCTCAGAACCAGGGTAGCCCGTCCGAATCGTCCCCCTCGGCCAACTCGGGAAAGTGTTCCGGAGGATTGCGCGCGTGCCTCTGTTGACAGGAAGCACTTGTTGTCGCTAAGGTTTCACATGTTCCTGGTTCGGGCAGATAGCTCAGCTGGTAGAGCACAGGACTGAAAATCCTGGTGTCGCCGGTTCGATCCCGGCTCTGCCCACTCACTTATGACGAGTGAAAAACGCGGTGGACGGTTGCGGCGCATGGTTCTGAAGCTTCGCATCGACCGCGTCCGTCGAGAGACGACTCAAAACGACTCCGTATCGTGGGTCGGTGTGTCGGCCTTCCGAACGCCCCTTCGGCCTCGAAGCCCAGCGACGGCGACGTGGCGCGGCGTTCCCTGGCGTCGTCCTCGTCGTAAGCCCAGGTGCCAGGGCCTCAAGGTTTCTCGGGCCGCGCCGGAGCCTGGCGAAGACTGTTCAGGTAGGTGATCAGGTCGGCGAACTCCGTCACGCTGAGCGATTCGATCAGACCGAGCGGCATCACCGAGACCTCACCCACCTTACGTTCTTCGACCTCGGACTTCTGGATTCGGGTGATCTTGGCGTCCGAGTCCGCCAGGTCGACGTAAGTCTCCGTCTCCTCGCGGATCAGGCCCACGTGAACCTGGCCGTCGCTCGTGGCCAGAAGGACCGGCTGGTAGCCGGTCGCGATCCGGTTGGAGGGTTCGAGCACCGATCGAACGATCTCCGTCTTGTCATACTTCAGGGCGAGCCCGGTCAGGTCAGGGCCGATCGTGGAGGTTCCTTGGCCGTTGGCGGAGTGGCACTTCACGCAGCCGACCCCGTTCGGGTCGAAGAACAGGCTCTCGCCACGCTTCGGGTCCCCCTCGCGTTTCAAGGCGTAGGCCCGCAGGGCCTCGGGACTGGTGAGACGCGCCTTCGAGGCGAGGTCGAACGTGTTCGGCTCAGACACTCGCACGCTGAACGACCAGGTTCCGATCCCCTGCCGCGACTGGACGAGAAGGCGGTTTCGACCTTTCTTGAGATCGACCCGCACGAGGTCGCTCTCCGGCGAGTAGGGCCGCCCCGCGAAGTCGCGGAAGGAGTGGACAGGTTCCTCGTTGAGGGTCATCACGACGGTACCGCTGGAACCCACCAGCAGCAGGGCGGAGCGGTCTTGATCCGACTCGACCTCGGCGTAACCGAACGCGCAAAGGTCCGGAGAACCGTTGGTGTCGTACCCGAACCCACCCCGGTCGCCGGAGCCTTGTTTGAAGTCGTCGATCACGACGCGGCCCGTCGTCGGATCACCGGAACGCGGAGCCCAGCGGATCGGCCGGCCCTCGACTCCGGAATGAGTCCTATCGAAGTCGATCGAGGCCTCGCCAATAAAGACCTGGGCGGTCGTTCTGGCGAAGGGACCGATGACGCGCCAAGCCGTGACCGGTTGAAATCGAGTCAATACCCGCTCCAGCGCGACGGCGGCCGGTCCTTGATAGTTTCCCGAACGCGCCTCTTTTTCCAATTCGGGACCGACCTCGCCCCGGATCGCCAGAAGGGCGGCCTGAGCGGCTCGACGCAGATCCGCGTCCCGGTCGCTCAACGCCTGAAGATAGACGGGCAGCGCCCTCGGGTCCGGCAAGGCGATCAGGGCTCGGGTCGCGTGGTCGCGATTCGCCTGGTCCTTGATCGACCGCAGCAACTCGGGGATGGCGTCCCGAATCGCGTGGCTGGACACGACCGCCACCGCCGCCCGACGCACCTCGACGGAAGGGTCGCTCAGTCGCGAGATCACCGAGGTTTTGACTTCCTCGGGCAGGACTTTCCCGCCGGTCAGCGCGAGCAGACCCGCGGTCCGGACCTCCGGTCGCTCGTGTTCGAGGAAGGTTGCCAGGTCGTTCGGAGGCAGGATGCCTTCTCGTCCCAGGGAAGGGAGGGCCCTGGCCACCAGGGAAGGCGGTGCCTGGGGATCGTACACGAGGCTCAGCCGAGCGTTGAGCGCCTGGGGACCTTTTAACTTGCCAAGCCCTTCCAACGCGGCGACTCGCACGTTTTCCGGCCTGGCCGGATCGCTCAGCAAAGCGCCCAGGAGTGGCGCGGAGGGGAAATCCCCCAGCACTCCCAGGCCTTCGGCGATCGCCGCGAGGTTCCTGGAATCGCGTTCGGACCGTAGCGCCTCGCGAAGCGTGGGCAGGGCGGGTCGCCCCACGAGGATGAGACCCGCGATCGCCTGGAGTCGAACCGGAACGCCGGGGTCCTTGAGCGCGAGGGTCAATCCTTCCTGTACCTTGGTCATCCCCTTGGGATCCCAGGGCTGGGTCTTCTGGGGAAATTGACCCGCCAGTGGGTTCGTTCCGAACCAGTTCCCCGACCACTCCGGATAGGTTCGATAGAGCCCGGCCAGGTTCTCCACGATCCGAGCGCGAGTCTCCTCGGAGGGACCTCCCTGGAATCCCTGGATCAGAGCGTCGACCGCCGAGATCTCCCAGGCCTCGTCGGTCAACTTCAACGCGTCGTCACGGGTTCGTTCGTCGATCAGCGCCGCGGCGATCGTGTCGACCTGCCAACCCCCGGTCGACCGGATCGCCTTGCGGACGGACCATGCCACGAATGGGTCCGGATCGCCCAGCGCGGCGATCAACACTGGACCGGCCGACGCGTCGCCGATCCTCGCCAGCGCGATCGCCGACTCGCGGCGGATCGTCGCCTCCTGGTCGCGTAGGAGCGAGCCCAACACGGCCAGGGCCAGACGATCGCGGCGAATCCCAGCGCTCCGGACGGCCTGGAGCCGGACCTCGGCTTCGGGATCGACCAGGCCCCTTCGGATCGCCGCGCGCGCTTCGGGCGAACCGATGGCGTCCAACGTCCAGAGCGCGTGAACGCGGCCGCGGACGGTCGCCCCGGTTCTCAGGCGCTCCGCGAGCGTCGCGACGACGCCCGCCCCGCGCCGCGCCAGCGATCGCTGCGATTCGAGGCGGACCGCCAGAGCGGGGTGCTCGAGCCCTTCGAGGCGCGCGTTGAGATCGTCGCCCTGGGGACGAGGTCGCGGGGTCGGCCGATCCTTTCCGACGTAGGTCAAACGGTAAAGACGACCCGTCCTTGGTCCATCCGCCAGCCATCCGGAGTACGCCCAGTCGACCAGGTGAAAGCTCGCGCCGTCGGGAGAGACCGCCAGGGAGAAGGGGCGGAAATCCTCCACGCCCCCTCGCGTGACGAACGGGGTCTTCGACACGACCCGAAACGTCCCGCCCGACCGTTCGACCTTGTAGCGGAAGACTGACTGAAGTCCCCAGTCGCAGAAGAACAGATCGCCCCGATAGTCGTCCGGCAGCCCATCCTCGTTGAAGCAAACGCCCTGCGTTCCCGAACCGCCCAGCTCGCCCGCGGTGACGGGAAGGGCTCGAGTCGGGGCGTGAAGGAACTGGTAGGGATAGCCGTAATGTCCTCCCACGATGTGATGGGTCAGGCTGTTCGGCCACTTCTTGCTGTCGTCGTCGTTGCCGTAGGTGAAGATCTCGTCCGTCGCGGTGAGCGCCACGGAGAGGGGGTTGCGCTCGCCGGTCGACACGACTTCAAGATCGGTTCCATCCGGTCGAACGCGGATCACTCCGCCTCCAAAGAGCTGGATGAACTTCCCGTCCCGGCCGACCGCCTTGGGAATCCCCTTGTCGCCGATGGAGACGTAGAGAAAGCCGTCCATCCCGAGTCGAACGCCCGAGGCGACGTGATCGTTGATCCCACTGAAGCCTGGAAGCTTGGGACCCAGACCCGTGACGAGGTCGACGCGATCCTCGGCCTTCCCATCGCCGTCCTGGTCGCGAAAGGCCGAAAGGAAAGGGGGGTGGACGACGTAGAGCGTGTCGTCGACCCATTCGAGCCCCATCACCGCCCAGAGCTTGTCGGCGAAGACCGACGTCTCGCCGTTCCGGATCGCCACCACCGAGTCGATCGGCAGGGTGGGAGGGCCTGGCATGTCCATCGGATCCTGGCCGAGGTAGACCGTCCCGTCAGGCGCGACGACGATCGCCGTGGGAAAGAGAATCTCGGGGGCCTGAACGACCAGTTCCGCTTTCCAGCCGGTCGCGACCCGCAAGGTCGGTTCGGCGGCGAGGGCCGGGTTCGTCCCCCAGAACGAAAGGGTGACGGCCGGAACGATCCAGAAGCGCATCGGTGGAATCCCCTCGGTCCTTCGCCAGGGACGCCGACGTTCCGGCGCCTCGTCGGGGTTGATCTAGAGATTGGCGCGGAAATCGGACAGAATTCTAACGAAGTCGCCGAGCCCTCACAACGTGCGGGGCGAGCCCAGACCCGGAAGCCCGAGGAGCCGAAGCCCGTGTCCCAGACTCCGATCGCCGCCTCGAACGAAGGTCACGCCCCGGTCGCGCCTCCCCAACCGACCGGACCGTTCAAGAACCCGGCGTACCCGCAACGGGTCCACGCGCGCGAGCGATCCCATTGGCAAGGGGTGCTCCTCGCTTGCGAGCGACGTATCGAGGAGGCGCGGAAGCGGCTTGGGACGATTGGGGATTCCCCCAACCGCGCGACATTCTACCGGCTCCACGCCCAGATGCTCGGCGCGCGCGACCAGGTCGCCGAGGCCGCCCGAAGATTGCCAGGCGAGGTCGGCGACCTTTACGAGGAGGATAAGCATCGGCTCGAGGAAGCGGTCGCCGCTCTCGACCGCGTGTTCCGCGCCTGGGACGCCCTCTGACCCAGGCGTGCCCGAACAGGGCCGCGATCCGCGGCCCGCGGATTCCAAGAGGATTACTTGACCTTGGGACGCTTGAACAGGTCCCCACTGGCACCGGCGAAGCCGTTCGTCGCGAAACGATCCTCGTCAGCGTCATGGTGCGTCGGCTCGGGAGCGGGAGTCGGGTTTCCCGGGCCGGTCGCGGCGTGAGGGGTGGAGCGCCCCATCGATCGAAGCAGACTCCGAACGGTCTCGACCGTCTTGGTGGTCTGAGAGGTGATCTCGGTGACCTTGGCCGCCAGCAGGTTCAGCACCTCGGGCAGCATGGCGAACGACTGGAGTCGGACCTCCCGGGAACAGGAAAGCCAGGGGGTTCGTTCCTCGCCCACGATCTGGGTGAACTGTTCCTTGCCGTCGGGACGATCGAGCGTCGCGTTTAGGACGTGGAGCCGGTACTTCCCCGCCACCCTGCCGCAAGCGAGGTGCGCGGTGACCAGAAGTTCGCGGCCATCGTCGCCAATGGCGCGCTGGGTGTCGAACGGACGACTAGCCACCCAGGGGCCGACCGGCAACTCTTCCGCCAGGAACTGGTCGACGGCATGAGCCACCGCGGTGGCCTCCGCCATCGCCGTGTTGAGCTGGGGTAGGATCGCGGACAGGGACTCAAGTCCCTCGGACAGTTCTTGGGCCATCATGGAATCCATTCCGGGCCGTCCGGCCCTCTCGGGCTAGAGGCACGGTCCCTCCCGGACCGTCCTCGGGGGTCGTTCGACGGGTC
>JBFWRA010000260.1:0-6191 GCA_050249155.1 Isosphaeraceae bacterium
GATGTCGGCTCATCGCATCCTGGGGCTGGAGAAGGTCCCAAGGGTTTGGCTGTTCGCCAATGAAAGCGGTACGCGAGCTGGGTTCAGACCGTCGTGAGACAGGTCGGTCCCTATCTGCCGTGGGCGTAGGAAACTTGAGGAGCGTCTCCCCTAGTACGAGAGGATTGGGGAGGACCGACCTCTGGTGTACCGGCTGTCCCGCTAGGGGCACCGCCGGGTAGCCAGGTCGGGACCGGATAAGCGCTGAAGGCATCTAAGCGCGAAGCCCCCTCCAAGACGAGGTTTCCAGCACGTACATCGTGCGAAGGCTCCTGGAAGACCACCAGGTCGATGGGCTGGGAGTGCACGGCGAGCGATCGCCGCAGCGGACCAGTCCCAACAGCCGATCGCTTGACCACCCCGACCCCGACCCCGCCCCATCCCGGGCGCGGGACCCGAGGGTCGATCCCATCGAAGCGATGGGAAAGACAAGGTGGCCCAAGTTCACAGTTTCCGCGAACCAACCATCAACCGACGCCGTGACCGTCTCCTGGAACGAACCCCGTTCCATCCCAAAGGAACCAAGACGATCCACGACGCCCGGAGATCCGCGGAATCCAAACGCCACGACCCGCGCATCCAGTCCAGACCTCGACCCGACAGACCCCCGAGGCGGAACCCCGTTCCCCTCGGCGTGACCAAACTCAACCGAATCGTCTCAACACGATCCGACGCGACCGAGGGGCCTGACCGCCCCCCGGCCGCTTTCCCGGCGACCATACCGGCGGGGCCACACCCGTTCCCATTCCGAACACGGCCGTTAAGCCCGTCGGGCCCATGATAGTGCTTCGGCGCGAAAGTCGGTCATCGCCGGGACCCTTCCTCAACGAACGCCCCAGGCTCCCCTCCGGAGCCTGGGGCTTTTTTCACGCGCCCCCCTTCCTCCCCACGCCCTCGCCCTGGAAAACCCGCTCCCGATCGCTTACATTCGATCGCGATCGGAACGATCGCGAGTCAATCCACCCCGTCCCTCCGCGTCGCGAAGGAACCCCCGCCATGTCGTCGAAGGCCCCCCTGGCCCTGGCCGTGTCGCTGATCCTCTGCCCCGCGCTGGCCAGCCTGGCCCAGCCCCCCGCGGCCGCGCCCGCGGCCGCGGCCGCGCCCGCGGCCGCGGCCGCGACCCAGCCCGAGCCCCCGCCGGCCCGCAAGCCCCGCGACCCGTCGCGCCAGGTGCCGCCGTTCTTCGGCCAGATCGGCCTGACCCCCGAGCAACGCGAATCGATCTACACGATCCGAGGCAAGCACCAGACCCGACTGAACGAACTGGAAGCCGAGATCGCCCGGGTCAAGGCGGCGATGCTCCAGGAATGCGAGACGGTCCTGACGCCGACCCAGAGGGAACTCCTGACCCACCGCAGAGCCCTCGACGCCCAGCGCCGCCAAGCACCCCGGCCCGAGACCCCCAAACCCCAGACCACCTCAAATCCCGAGTGAGTGACGGCGCGGGAGCGAACCACGCCATGCCCGAAATCCAGGGGTTTCGCGGGATTGGGTGATTCGTGGAACCCGAGGGCCTCGTGGGACGTGGATGGGAACCCGGCGGCGCGGCGGGCGTGGAGGTGGTCGACCAGGGCGTTGCGGGCGACGGCGCGGAGCCAGTGGCCGAGACGCCCGCGTCGGGGGTCGGGGGTGAAGGCGGGGAGCCGGCGGAGGACGGCGGCCCAGACCTCCAATAGAGCAGGGGGTCAAATAGAGCAGGGGGTCAGAGCAGGGGGTCAGACTTTGTTTTTGGTTTCTTGGGTCGTTCCTTCCCTCAAGTTCAGGGCCCGCTCCCGCTCCCGCTCCGGCGTCGCCAACAGCGACTCGATCTCCCTCAGTTCCCCCGCGAGCGTGGGCGACGTCTTGAGCCTGGTCTCGACGCGACGGGTCAGGTTCGGGACGCTGTCGGCACGCGACAGGCCGAGCCTGACCGCCAACTCCCGCAGGGGGGCCTCCGTGTGGCGGCGGCAGAGCCAGGCCGCGACTCCACGCGCCACGTGCGATCCTCCCTTGGTTCGCAGAGCCTCGGGGTCCAGGCCGTAGAACGCCGCGACCGTCACGCAGATCCGTTCCGGATCACTCCCGGCGAGTTGCCGGGTCTCGGGGATCGGGGGATTCTCGGTCACCGGTCCGGCCAGGGCGCGGAGCCGATCGACAAACGCGGCCGAGCCCAGCACCCAGCCGCCGAAGGTCTCTCGGAAGGGAGAAGGCGGCGGTTCGGCGAGCCCCGCCTCGACAAATCGCGCGTAGGCCGCGACGGGGTCCGACCCCCCAAACTCGCCATTCCAGGCCGCCAGCAGGGAATCGGTCGCCACCCAGGGCGGGCGTCGCGAAGGGTCGAGGTACCCTGGGTAGCTCGACCACTTCCAGAGTTCGGGACGAGGAACCAGCCCGGCCCGGACCGGGTTCAGGTGGATGTACCGGCTGACGGTCCAGTAGTACGCCTCGCCCTCGATCATCTCGGCCTTGTAACGCCCCTGAAAGAGATGGCCGCTTCGGCGTCGGTGGCGATTGCACCAAAGCGAGTACGCCGAAAGGAACGCCTGCATCCCCCGGCCGAGGTTGGGCCTGGGAGTTTTCACCAGGAGATGGAGATGGTTCGACATGAGGACGAAGGCGATCAACTCCCAGCCGGCGCGGACGACACAGCGCCCGAGGTCGTCGAGCAACCGGCCCCGATCCGCGTCATCATGGACGATGACCTGTCGGGCGTTGCCCCGGGCCATGACGTGATAGATGGCCCCCTCATACTCGATGCGAAGGCGTCGCGGCATGGGGATCAGGAGACCGCGCCGTCGGGGCCGAGTCAATCAAAAAACCAAAAACAAAGTCTGACCCCATGACCTTCGCGCGGACCTCGCCCGGCATGCAGCCGGTGCCTACGGGGTTTCGCAACGTCAGCTCCTACCCCGATGCGGGGATGCGGGTGAACCGCTCCGATGACCGAGCCATCGCGGCCATCCAGTTCGCCGAGGATCGGCGCGCCTCGCGGGATGGCCTGCAAAGCGAGATCGACACGCTGGAGATCCGGGGCTTCCGCTACGAGCCACTGCGGCGCCAGTGGGAACGGGAAGACCGCGAGCAGCCGGGGGCGAACATCGTCGACGCGGCCCAGCTTGGGGCGGAGCTGGCGAGGGCCCGGATGGGCCGCACCGTCGGGTAGTGGGTGCCGCGGGATCATCGCAGCTCAGGCAGCAAGGGCGGGGCCGAGACGTTCCGCCGCTACGGCCCCAAGCACATGGCCGAGATCGGCAAGAAGGGCTTCGCCTCTTTGGTTGCACGGTATTTCGGCGGCGATGCGTCCGCCGCGAAGGATTGGCTTCACCTGCAGGCCGCCGAGCGGAAGATCGATCACCTGGTGACCGAGAAGCTGGCGAGCGGCGAGGAGACGTGCGTCGAGCTACCCGTCCTGCTCGACCCGGAGGATGACCCGACGTTCGAAGAGCCGCCGAGTTGGCGTGACCGCGTGAAGGCGTCGGGAAGCCTCGCGTACCCGAAAGCAAAATCCGGGCATGACAACGCCTACAAGCGATAACGCCTTCTGAGAAAGTCAGCCAGTCCGACGAAATCTGGGAAGACTGTGTACTCGGAAATACCCGCAAGCTCTAGGAATCGCTGCACGCCCGGGATCGCGTCGTCTGGAATCTCCACACGACGCGCATAATCCGAGGAGACCTTCTCCATCTCCTCCGGACCAGGATGGAAAGTGAAGAACCCGCTCTGTGCTCTAAGGCGTTCCGTGGTCCACGGGATCTGCATAAACAGGGGCAGATTGTGAGGCCAAGGCGAGGGTTTGTCGACCCTCACAAAACAATCATAGTAGTCCGGCAACACGTCCAAGCCGGGCATGAGGATTCTTGGCTCGGCAGACACTTTATTGCCCTTGTTCAGCATAAAAGCGTTGATAATCCAGATATGAGGTTTTTGCGGATTATCCTGCACGGCGAAGAACAGGGCGACCCCCAACGATTCAGTCCAATCGAGAAGCCGCGTCGGGATGCCATAGTGCTGAAAGAATGCCAGACGCTGCCATGAAGTAGACTCGTTAGCCATCAGATGATTGGCTCTAGCAAAGCACTCATGATACAGGTTGTGTTCGGTGCCTGGAGTGCCGGGATTCCTCAGCAGTGACGGAATCAGCTGATACTTGCCGTTTGAATGGCCCCGGTAAAATGCCCCACTTTTGCTGCAACGTATCTCAGCTCGCTTGCGCTCGACCTCTTCCATCAAATCCAGAAATGCTTTGTCCATTGCGGCCTCCACCGGTCGAGTCCGATGATGTCCCCGGCTCAGTGGAAAGTCGCGATGGCGACCCCGGGTTGATTTGACGTTATCCGGCCTTGGCTTGCTCCACAAGGGATCGATCTTGGGATGGCTCGTCCAGGGTGGCCTTGAGCATCCAGAGATGCTTGTAGCCCATGATCCGGCGGAAGCCCTGGGAGATGGCGTCGAAGGCGACCGCCGTCCAGCGCAAGGCCATCGAGCCGCTTTGCCAGTGCCTCACGCGACGGACACGGTCACGCATCGCCGAGTGGCCATTGTCGATAATGTTCGTCGTCCCCAGGCAGCGTCGCAACTCGCTCGGCAGGCCTAGGCGGTTGATCGTGAACAATTCTTCAAGTCCTTCCCTCAGCGAGCCCGCCGCGCTGGGCCACTGACGTTCCAGCCAGGTCGCGTACTGCTCGATCTTGGCCTTTCCTTCCTTCAGATCGAGCTTGAACGCCGCCTTGAATGTGGATCTGGCCTGGTCGTGTTGATCCTCGGGAAGGTGGCCCAGCACGTTGCGAAGCTTGTGATTGCGACACCGTTGCACGGGCGTCTCGTCGCCGAACACCGCGTCGACGGCCTTCCGCAACGCCTTGGAGCCGTCGATCACGAACAACCGCCGCCGCTTCGGGTCCAGGCCCCGCGCGACCAGGTCGGCCAGCAGCGCCCTGGCCACCTCGGCGTTCTCCGTGGCGCCTTCCCGCAGGCCCAGAACGTGCTTGGTTCCCGCGGCGTCGACTCCCACGGCGCAGATCACGTGATACGAGCCAAGCTGGATGCCATCGATCCAGACGGCCAAAACGTCGAGCTTCGAGAAGTCGCGTTCGGCCAGTTCCTTGAGCAGGCGTTCGCCCGCCTCGACGGTCTCGCGCGAGACCTGGCTCTTGGAGACGCCGACGGTCTCGGCCATCTCGGGAATGACCTGCTCGTAGCGGCGGGTCGAGACGCCGGCGATCAGGATTTCGAGCATCCGGTCGGCCAGGCGACCATTCTCCCGCAGCGCCTTGTAGGCGGGGATTTCCACCTCTCCCGGCTCTCCCGGCTTGGGGGCTTTCTTGCGAAGCCTGGGTTTCTCGACGCGAAGTTCACGCTCCTTGAGGGCGACCCGGCCGGTCTGCGAGCCGTGGTAGACGACGTCGCGTTCGGACTTCTCGCCCTGCTGTTTTGGCCCGACGAGGCTGGCGGCGCTCATCTTCAAAACGGCCTCGATGGTGGCGCGGCCCATGACGTCGATGAGGTCGTCGATGGCGCATTGGGCGTTTTCGATCAGGTCGAGCATGGGGAGCAGGAGTTGACCATCCTTGGCGAGGACGTTGGCGAGAGCCGAGGAATCGAGCGTGGAAGGGCTGTCCTGGGTGGAAACGACGTGGTAGCGTTCTGTCATCGGTGGTGGCTCCTGTGCGAGGGACTTTCGACATCCCGATGATACGGCATCATCAAGCGCCGGAGCCGCCACCGATCTTTTCAACCTTCCACTACGGCCGGGACATCATCTAACGGGTTTCATGTTTCTTCAGCCTCGGCCGAGACGTCGGAGGGCTCCGCAGTTAGCCTCACCTTCGACATGTCGGCCATCGGGATGCCGATGAACACGCCGCTCGTCGCCTGCTCCCCGACCTGCATGTTATCTACTCACGCCCCATTCTGAAGAAGAATGCGTTCAGGTCGGAAGCGACGATTACTCTCGCCGCGTATGGAGGAATACCACACGGGAATTACGTCGAGGCGACTTGAATGTCTTGAGCGATCTAGATCCCGTGAGACTTAAGTCGAGGGGCGTGCAACCGCTCGCAAAAACTGCTTTCTACCCAAGACATCGGTCTGAATCGGTACTGGGAGACAGCCCGACTCCAACCGGGCAACTCGCGAGAGGTTTCCTCGCACTAAACGCGGGATTTCTTCATTTC
>JBFWRA010000261.1:0-6175 GCA_050249155.1 Isosphaeraceae bacterium
GCCGCTCGGGGCGGAGCCGAACAGACCAAGGTGAAGTTTCGGACCGCGTTGAAGGCACTCGGCGTCATGAAATATGACGCGATGGCGCTCAGCCCCGACGACCTGAAGGTCGGCGTGGACCAGGCCAGCGGCGAATTCCTCAACGCGCCCGAGGACGGGCCGAAAGTGCTGGCCGCCAACGTGGTCGTGCTGGGATTGGAGTCGAAGATCCAGCCGAGCCGGGTGGTCAAGGCGGGGCCTGTGAACGTGGGCGTCACCGCCGTGGTCGACCCCGAGGCGATCAAGGCGCTCAAGGACCCGTCGATCGACCTCCTCGAAGTCAAGCCGATCGACGAGACCCTTCCCGGCGTTCTGGATGCGCTGCGGAAGGATTCGACGACACAGGTCCTCCTGGTTCAGGGCCCCCCCGCGCTGGCGAGGACCCTGGCCGAGAAGTACCCCGATTTCGACGTCGTGGTCCGGACGTCAAACGGCCCCGACCCCGCCGACCAACCCGAGGAGGTCAACGGCGGCCAGACCCTCATCGTGAACGTTGGGCAGAAAGGCAAATATGTCGGCGTGGTCGGGATCTTCAGCGGCGACGGGCCGACGTACCGCTATCAACGCGTGACGCTGGGCAACCAGTTCAACGGCTCCGCCGCGCCGATGAAGGCGGTCATGGAGGAGGAGTTCCGCGAGTCTCTCAAGCGGGAGCGGATCGTCGAGACCTTCCCGAAACACGGGTTCCCCGGCGGCCCCGAGGGGGCCCGTTACGTCGGCGCGGAGACCTGTAAGACCTGCCACCCGAACACCTTCGCCCGGTGGGCGGCGACCAAGCACGCCCAGGGCTTCGAAAGTCTCCTGCACGACCCCAAGCCGAACACGATTCACGATGCCGAGTGCGTCACCTGTCACACCACCGGATTTGAATATCATTCCGGCTGGACGTCGCCCGAGGCGACGCCGTACCTCAAGGGCAACCAGTGCGAGAACTGCCACGGCCCCGCCTCCAGGCACGTCGAGGCACCTGACGATCCGGCATTTCGGACGGCCCTGCATCTCACCGCGGAACTGGCCGACAGGGACCGACTGTGCTTCCGCTGCCACGACGAGGACAACTCCCCCGATTTCGACTTCACCAAGTACTGGGGGCAGGTGATCCATAAGGATCTGGATACCTACGACGACCCGAAAGTTCACCAGGGCCTGAATCCCCAGGCCAAGGCCGCCGACCCAGGGAAGGACGCCCCACCATGACGACGACCACCGGACCCACCGCGACCTCGACCTCGGCGCTTGACCGGTTCGTTGCGAAGTATCGTGAGGACCATCGACACCCGATCAATCACGTCCTGCACGTCGGGGTGGGGTGGCCTCTCTGCGCTCTTGGGGTGATCGCGCTGCCGTTTCGCCCGTGGTGGACTCTCGGATTTTTCGCGTTGGGATATGCGTTCATGTGGTTCGGTCACTTCGTCTTCGAGGGGAACCTCCCCACGATCTTCCGCCATCCGACCACTCCGTTCGTCATGGCCTGGGCCGTCATCCGAGGCCTGGCCCTCGGCGCGGTTCGCCTGGTGGTCCCCGGCCGTCCGCCCGAGGGCCGCGAGATCTCTTGAGGAGGGCTCGCGAGGTCGACGCCGTCGCCAAACCCTCGCCGATCGGCGAGTTTTCGCAAGAACCAGGGTCCCGCGCGCCGATCTCCTCCTCTCAGTGAACGGTGAACGTCGGTTCAGAATCACATTGACAGTTGGCGCGCCGGGCGGCTACGATGCCGTCGGCTCGCGTGTGACGTCGGGATTCTTCGAGGGACGGGTGATGGCTGATCCGATCGTGTACGATGATTTCGCCAAGGTGGAATTGAGGGTGGCCAAGGTGATCGAGGCCAGGCCGCACCCGAACGCCGACAAACTGATGCTGCTTCAGATCGACCTGGGGGAGGAGGCTCCCCGGCAAATCGTGGCCGGCATAAGACTCCATTACACGCCCGAGCAACTCGTGGGTAAGTTGATCGTGGTCGTGGCGAACCTCCAGCCGGCGACGCTCCGCGGCGAAACCTCCCAGGGGATGCTGCTGGCGGCCACCTCTGGCGAGAAGGTGGTCCTGCTCGCGCCCGACGACCCGGATTGCGTGCCAGGAGCGAAGATCAAATGAGCGCGTGAAGCCCCGCGCGGATTCTCGCGACGTTCGTCAATCCCCGGGCGTCGGGGGCGTTCCCTCCCAGGATCGTCGCCACGGATCGGCATCGACATATGCGGGATCTTGGTGATTTTCAGACTCCGCCGGAACTGGTCTCGGCGGTCCTCGATCGCCTGGGGGTGGTCGGCTCGCGCTGGTCGCGCGTTCTCGAACCGACCTGCGGACGGGGGCACTTTCTCCGAGGGTTGCTCGGGCTGAGCGACCCCCCTCGCGAGGTTCGAGGCGTGGAGATCCAGGCCGGTCACCACGCCGAGGCGTCGGCGTTGAACGCGGATTCGAACCGCTTCGGCGTCACACTCGGAAACCTGTTCGAGCTGGACCTCGACAAGGAACCCGCCTGGACGGGGGACGGACCTCTGCTCGTCGTCGGGAATCCCCCCTGGGTGACCTCCTCGGCGCTTGGGGTGCTCGGGAGTGGCAACCATCCCCGGAAACGCAACGCCCTCGGTCTCAGAGGAATCGACGCGATGACCGGCGCTTCGAACTTCGACCTGGCCGAGGCTGTCTGGATCAAACTGCTGACCGAGTTGTCCACGTGGTCGCCGACGATCGCGCTGCTCGGCAAGGTCTCCGTCGCGGGGCGTGTGCTGGAACACTCCGCTCGGTTCGGGCTCGCCGTGGCGAGCGCCTGGCTCGCCAGGATCGACGCCCGAGCCTGGTTTGGAGCGTCCGTCGAGGCCGGCCTGTTTTGTATGACGTTGAGTCCTCCCGGAACCTCGCCGAGATTGCCGGAGTCGGTCCCGATCTATCCCGACCTCACGACGCGGTCGCCCAGCGGTTCCCTGGGGTTCGCGCGGGGCCGGCTCGTCGCCGATCTGGACACGTATCAGCATGCTTCGCACGCGGACGGTCGCAACCCGATCCCGTGGCGACAGGGGGTCAAACACGACGCCGCCGCCGTGATGGAACTGGTCGCCGATTCCGAGGGCCGGTGGCGGAACGGGCTTGGCGAGGTCGTGGACGTCGAGCCGGAGTTCGTCCACCCGCTGTGCAAAGGGGCCGACCTCGCCCGCCCGTCGACGGTCGCGCGGGCCGTGCTGGTGACCCAGAATCGGCCAGGCGAGGATACCCGGAGGCTGGAACGGACCGCTCCAAAGTTCTGGGCGTACCTTCAAGATCATTCGAATGCGTTCGAGCGACGAAAGTCGTCGATCTATCGCGACGCGCCTCCATTCGCCATGTTCGGAATCGGTCCCTACAGCTTTTCCCCCTACAAGGTGGCCGTCTCAGGATTGCATCGATCGCCGGTGTTTCGCGCGCTGGGACCGGTCGGCGGCCGCCCGACGCTGCTGGACGACACCTGCTACCTGCTGCCGTTCCCGACCGTCGAAGGTTGCGCGCTGGCCACGGTCCTGCTGAACGGCCCGACGTCGCTCGGGCTCTTGCGATCGTTGGCCTTTCCTGGATCGAAGCGACCGGTCACGAAATCCTCGCTGCAACGAATTGATCTTCAACCGCTCTGGGATCGCGCCGACCGGGACGCGTCGCTCGCCCTGGCCGTCGCGGAAACGCGACGCCTGACGGGAAGGCAGGCGGATTGGTCCATCCCGCCGGAGCGTCTTCTTGCCGGTGACGGTCCGATGGATTATGACGGATGAGCGACTGATCCGAGGCCGATCGCCACGGTCCCTTCCCAACCCTCGCGGGGCTCCAGGTCATGGCGTTTTGCACGTTGAACTATCATAGTCGATCTCTCAATAAAGCCTCATCCTTGAATTTGATCTTTCCCGACGACCCGTCGATCCCGCGGCCCTGGGGGGCGTCCTACCTGCTGCACGGACTCTCGGACGATCACACGATCTGGATGCGCCGAACCAGCGTCGAGCGTTACGTCGCCGGGCTGCCGCTGGTCGTGGTGATGCCCGACGGCGGTCGAGGCTGGTACACCAACGCGGTGGCGCCCGGCGGGCTCAAGTATGAGGACGACCTCGTCAAGGACGTCGTGGGTCTGGTCGATCGGACGTTCCCCGTCAAGGCGGAACGCGCTGGCAGGGCGATCGGGGGCCTCTCGATGGGCGGCTATGGAGCGGTCAAGAACGGACTAAAACATCATGAAACGTTCGCAAGTGTGAGCAGCCACTCCGGCGCGCTCGGGTTCGCACGGAGGACCGCCGACCAGGGCCGCGATCTGAGCCCCGAGTTCACCGCCGTGTTCGGGCCCAATCCCAAGGGGGGAGATGAGGATCCGTTCGCGCTGGTCGAGCGGATCGATCATGGCCGACTCCCCAAGCTGCGGATCGATTGCGGAACCGAGGACTTCTTGATCGAGGACAATCGTTCATTTCACAAGCACTTGAAATCCTCGCGAATTTCACACGAGTATCAGGAGTTTCCGGGTGGGCATGACTGGGAGTACTGGGACGAGCACGTCCGTGAAGCGATCGCGTTTCACACGCGCAACCTGGGCCTCTCCCGCTGAGGATCGGCGATCAGGGCTCACCTACCCAGGTCGCGTGAAAGGGTCCACGTTCGCTTCTCCGTGAATCGGTCGATCGGGTCGCGGTGAGGGGTTCCACGCTCGGAGGCGTCGGCCGTGCTCAGGGAACTGTCGGTTCAGAATCTGGCGTTGATCGAGGATCTTCGGGTCGAGCTTTCTCCAGGTTATTGCGCCTGGACGGGAGAGACCGGAGCGGGCAAGAGTCTCTTGCTCACGGCGCTGGGGCTGGTGCTGGGGGGCAAGGCGTCGGCCGATCTGGTTCGCTCGGGCAAGACCGAGGCGCGGGCCGCGGCGGTGTTCGACCTCTCCGAACCTCGGCTGCGCGCCGAGGTCGAGGCGGTCCTCGGCGGGCCGATCGATGACGACCAGGTCATTCTGACTCGACGTGTCTCCGCGAGCGGTCGAGGCTCGGCGCAGGTCAACGCCATGCCCGTCACCGTTGGAACGCTTCAGGCCCTGGGCGCGATCCTCCTCGACGTCCACGGCCAGACCGAGGGCCGAGCGCTGACCGATCCCGACCGTCAACGCGCCCTGCTCGACGCCTACGGCGGCCTCGGTCCCCTGGTCGAGGAATACCGTCAAAAACGCGAAGCCTTCGAGGCGCTCCGCAAGCGTGGGCGGGACCTTCTCAAGCAGGCTCAGGAACGCTCCCGAGAGCGTGCCCTCCTGGAGTTTGAACGCGACGAGCTCGCCGCCGCGAACCCCAGGGTCGGAGAGGTCCTGGAACTTTCTCGTGAAGCGCGGCGACTCTCGGACGCGGCCCAGCTGCGCGAAGCCGCCGGCGCGGGTTATCAGACGCTGTATGAGGCCGATCGGTCGGTTCAGGAGTTACTCGAAAAGGTCGCGCGAAACCTCGCTCCCCTGGGCGACTCCGTTCCCGAACTCGCGGAGGCCGCCGAGACGCTCAACAGGATGGCGGACGAGGCCCGAGAGGTCGCCTACACCCTCCGGGATCTTGGCCGAACCTGGCACGACGATCCGGAACGGCTCGACGAGGTCGAAACCAGGCTCGCCCTCTATCGAAAGCTCTCGAACCGCTTCCATTGCCAGGCGGACGATCTCGCCGGGTTGCGCGGGGAAGTCGAGACCAAACTCGCCGTCATCGACTCGGACGACTCGGAACTCGCCGCGCTGGAAGCCCCGATGGCCGAGGCATGGTCGGCGCTCAAAGCGGCGGCCGATCGGCTCACCGCGGAGCGTCGCGGAACGGCCAGGAGCTTCGCCAAGCAGATTCAGGCCAGGCTTCGCCCGCTGGGCCTCGAAGGCGCCAGGATCGAGGCCGAGGTCCAGAGCGCGCCCTGGGGAGACGACCCGACCACCGCGGCTCCTCCCGAGGGAGGTGCCGATCGTGTCGAGCTGGTCTTCTCGGCCAATCCTGGCGAGGCTCCGCGACCGCTCCGCAAGGTGGCGTCGGGAGGAGAACTGTCGCGGGTGACTCTCGCGGTCAAGGTCGTGCTCGCCGGCGCGGATCGTATTCCGACTCTGGTCTTCGATGAGATTGACACCGGAGTCGGTGGGCGACTGGGCGCGGTCCTGGGCAAGACCCTGGCGGAACTCGCACGG
>JBFWRA010000262.1:0-6161 GCA_050249155.1 Isosphaeraceae bacterium
GGACGGCCGAGAGATCGTCCTGCCCGCGCCCGACGAGGACGACGTGGTCGTCCAGATCGGACGTCCCCGGGTCGTGGCGACCCTTCCCGCGAAGTCGACCCAGGTCTTCATCGTCGTGTCGGACACGCCGATCACGGAGGCGCTTCGGAAGTCCCTCCGTGAAATCACCATGGGAACCGTCGACACGGAACTCCGTCGACGGATCTATCAGGGGATCGCCTCGTTCCTGGGTCAAACGACCGCGACGATCCTGCCGGTGGACCTCAGCCCGGACGCCCAAAAAACCCAGGCCCCGCCGACTCCCCCGGAGCCGCCGACCTGAAGCGGAAGCGACGAGATCCTCAACGATGAGCCCGGTGGGTTGGCTGCTCGCGGCGGTCGCCGTCGCCTATGGTTGCGCGGCGCTGGCCCCCATTCTCCGATTGAGGGCTCCGGGCGTGGTCGCCATTTGGGCGGTCTGGTGCCTGGTGCCGTTGATCCTCGCTTGCCCCTTGCTGATCCCCGCGGGAAACGTCGGGCTCCGGGCGGTCTCCGCCACGGTCTCCGGCGACCTCGCCTTCAAGATCGTCGATTACTTCCGGCGCTGGGATCGATTCGATCGGAGCGACCGCCTTCGGAACTACCATCGACTCCTCATCCCGTTTCCGGTGTTCGCGGTCATTCATCCCGACCATCGGCGTCGGTTTCCTCGACAGCGACCTGTCTGGCCGGACGTCCTTCGCCTGGGATTGGGGGTCGTCGGGTTCGTCGCGGCCATTCTGACGTTGAACACGCTCACGAGCGGCGCGAGGATGAGATCGAACTTCACGCTCAACCACCTCGCGACGTTGATCACGTTCATCGTGGCGATTGAATCGGTCTCACGCGCCTTCCACGGTCTCGAACGGCTCGCGGGCTTCGACACCACCCCGATCATCCGAAACGCCTATCGGTCGCGAACCGTGTCCGAGTTCTGGCGACGATACAACGCCCGCATCCATGATTGGCTCTATCGGAACGTTTTCCTCACGACGGGCGGTCGACACGCCCCGGCTCGTTCCGTGGTCATGGTCTTCCTCGTGAGCGGCGCGCTGCACGAACTCATGTTCGGGATCGCGACCTCACGATTCACCGGCTATCAATTCGCGTTCTTCGCCTTGCAAGCCCCGGCCGCGCTGGCGTCGGGACGCCTGGAACGCCTCGCGAGACAAGGCGGGATCACAGGCCAGATCGTCGCCCATGGATCGACGATTCTCTTCATGGCGGTGACGTCCGTCCTGTTCTTCGACGGCGTTCGCCGGGTGTTTCCCTTCATCCACGCGAGCGAGTCGCCACTGCCCTGGTGAGTCGGCCCACGACTCGACGACCAGGAGCGACGCATTTGAGAATCACTCGCGCGCGGCGAGACGCCGCGGCCGAGGCACCCTCGCTGGCGCTCGGTCGCGGCGCGTTCTCTGAACGAGGTCCAGGCCAGGAAGCGTCCGACGATCAGCGTGTTCTTCGCCCAGCGGAGGGGGGCACGGCTCCGGTGGCGGCCGCGCCGGTCCCCGCGTTCGCCGGCCCGCCCCGCGCGGGGGCGACGGCCCGCTGGCCGCCCGCCGCGGCGTCGTCACCCGCGGCGGGATTTCGGACGACCACCCAGGGAGGGCCAAGCACCTTACCCTTGAAGTTCTCCCCGTTGACCTTCGCGTTGGGACGAACCTTCTCCAGGTAAAACCGCTTCGTGCTCGTGTCGTCTGGGGAAACCAGGAAGATCTCGTCGGGCAGGAAGGTTTTTCGGTTGAGCTTCAGGAACGCCTTGCTGAAGCTCTCGCGATCGATCCTCTCCTTGGGCACCACGCTGATCACCCAGTAATCGGCGGTCTGGTTGACCAGGCTCATGGTGTAGCGCGCCTCGGCCTCGGCCGCCTTCATGTTGAAGAGGAACGGGAGCGGGCCCTCCTCGAGGGCTCGCTTCTGGGCCTGGCGTTCCAGTGGGAAGATGAAGATCTGCTTCGCGCCACTGGAGTACTGCCAGATCTCGGTCCCGGTGCAGACGATCCGCTCGTGGGGTTTGACCACGCGCTTGTTATTCGCGTCCATCTCGACTTTTTGGAAGTCGAGAAGGGCCAGGTTCGGGCGTTGGAGGATCGCCCTGCCGACGTACTCCTCGTCTCCCCAGGCTTCGGATTTATCGACCCTTCGAATTTCGACGTCGAGCGTGTCGAGCCGGGCGCTTTGCTTCTCCCAGGCGCGGAGGAGCGGCTTCATCGGGTCTTCGGCGGGGGTCTGAGACTGGCCCTGGGCCCGGGCCCCATCCTGAGAAACCCAAAAGGCCGCCGCGGCCAGGGTGAGGACGTGCCATCGAACTCGGCGCATGGGCGTTAATCCTCCGTGCTCTCGCCCGACGGAACGTACCCCCGGAATCCCTCGGGGGCCTGGTCGGCTTCTGGTGTCACGAGTCGGCGCGGACTTTACCAAAGGTCGGCCCCCCCGACCAGACCAGCCGACCCTGGAAAAGCCAAGGGGAGTCCCCAGACCGCCCCCTCCCGGGTAGAATCCCCCGAACGCACTCCGCGTAGACCATGCCACGGAGCGAGGGCCGACCGTGAACGCGCCGACGACGACCCACCCCCCAACCGCCAACGATTCCGGAGAGCCGACGGCCAGGCTCCCCTGCCCCGCCCCCGCCGACTTTCGCGCCGCGGTCGCCGATTACGACGCGCGCTGCCAGGTCGCGACCTGGAACGGCCCGCGCCACCGGATGACCTATCGGGTCCTGGGCGACGGGCCACCGCTCCTCATGGTTCCCGGAATCGCGTCGACCTACCGAGGCTATTGCCTGACCCTGAACCTGCTCTCCGAGCGCTTCAAGACGGTGATCCACGACTACCCCGGCGAGCACCCCGGGGACGGCGCTTCCCTCGGGAAGATCAGCCATGACGACCTGGTCGACGACGTATTCGGTCTGATCGACCACCTCAACCTCGGCCGGGTCTTCCTCGTGGGGCTTTCCTTCGGCACCACGATCGTCCTGAAAAGCCTGGCCAGGGAGCCCAGGCGCTTCCCCAAGGCGGCGATTCAGGGGGCCTTCGCCCGGCGCCGGTTCACCCCCGCGGAACGACTGGCGCTAAGCCTGGGCAGGCATGTGCCCGGCACGACGTCGCGGCTCCCCTTTCGCGAGCCGATCCTCGCCTACAACAATCGGCAACATTTCCCCGAGATCATCGACGATCGCTGGCGATTCTACGTCGAGCAGAACGGGCTGACGCCGATCGCCCCGCTGGCTCATCGGCTCGGGCTGGTCGCCAGGCTCGACCTTCGACCGATCCTCCCGACCATTCCCACCGAGGTCCTGGCGCTTCAGGGTAACGAGGATCGGATCGTCGGACGTTCCCACTTCGACGAGGTTTGCGCGGGGCTTCCCCGGGCGACCGGGGTCATCATGCCCATGGTCGGCCACCAACCGCACTACACGCACCCCGAGGGACTCGCGAGAGCGATTGGGGACTGGTTCCTGCCCTGCGCCCCGGGGGGCTGCCCTTCGGAACAAGGGGCGTCCACCCCTCCTTGAGCGCCATGGCGAGGGTCCGCACGCGCGGACGGGTTCTCCGGATGGACTGACAGAGTTCGGCGGCACCGCGATCGATGAGGCGAACGTTGACCGAGACACGAGCGAAACTGGTGATCGTGGGGATCGGGGACGACGGCCTGGCCGGCCTGACCGAGGGGGCCCGCCGGATCGTCGCCGAGGCGGACGTCGTGCTGGGCGCTCCGGCCATGCTCCGACTCGTGGAGGACCTGGGCGGTCGTCGAGTGACCCTCGACCCCGACATGCCCAAGGCCCTGAAGCAGGTTCGAGACGCTCTGAACGTCGGAAAGCCCGTGCTGATCAGCGGCGGCGACCCGCTGTTCTACGGCGTGGCCCGCTACCTCTGCGACCGGCTGGGAAAGGACCAGTTCGAGGTGGTCCCGCACGTCAGCAGCATGCAACTGGCCTTCGCCCGGGTCAAGGAGAGCTGGGAGGACGCCTATCTGACCAGCCTCTCGGGCAGGCCGCTGGAGTCGGTCGTCGACCGCGTGCGGACCGCGGAGAAGGTCGGCCTGTTCTCCAGCGATGAACACCCCCCCGCGCGAGTCGCCAGGGCCTTGCTCGATCGAGGGATCGACTACTTCCGGGCCTACGTCTGCGAGAACCTCGGCTCTCCCGACGAGCGCGTGACCCAGGCGGAGCTTGAGGAGTTGACCGGGCTCGAATTCGACCCCTTGAACGTCCTGATCCTGATCCGGAAGCCGAATCGCCCCGATCGGGCCTCGACGAACGCGCGCTATCGCCTCTTCGGCAACGCCGACGACGCCTTCGCGCAGACCCTCCCCAAGCGCGGGCTGATCACCGGCGCGGAGGTCCGCGCGATCGCCCTGTCCCAGCTCGACGTCCGGCCCACGAGCGTGGTCTGGGATATCGGGGCGGGTTCCGGCTCCGTGGCCATCGAGGCGGCCCAACTCGCCCACCTCGGAACGGTCTACGCGATCGAACCGGAACCGGCCGACGTGGCCTTGATCCAGGCCAACGCCGAGTCGTTCGGGGTTCCCAACGTGCGGACCGTCGCCGGACGCGCCCCCGAGGCGCTGGCGGACCTGCCCGAGCCCGACGCCGTCTTCATCGGCGGGACCGGCCGGCAGGTCGGCCCGGTCCTGAGCACCGCTTACGAACGACTGGCGTCGGGAGGGCGACTGGCGGTAAACGTCGCGACCATCGACGGCCTCTCGGTCAGCTACGAGACGCTTCGCAAACTGGCGGGCGAGGTTCGCGTCTGGAACCTCTCCGTCGCCCGGGGAATCGAACAGTTCGACCGGGTCCGCTTCGAGGCGATCAACCCGACGTTTCTCCTGGCCGTCGTGAAAGGGACCGAGGCCGCCGATTGACCCGGACGCGCCCGACACTCCGAGCGAATTCGGATTTCATCCTCCGTCGTGGCCGGCGCGCCGCTTCGTGACGAATTGAGTCCCACTCGACCCGCCCGGTATACTAGGATCACCGGGCGAGTCATGGGGTGATGACCGACCCGACCCTCAAGGTGAAGAAGGACCGAGGTGTCCGACATCGAACTGGACGTCATCGCCGTCGGGGCTCATCCCGACGACGTGGAAATCGCATGTGGTGGCACGCTGGCCAGCCTCGCCAATCGAGGTTATCGGGTGGGGATCGTCGACCTGACCGACGGCGAACCGACACCGAATTCCCCAGGGCCCGACGCGCGTCTGATCGAGGCGGAACGCGCCGCGAAGATCCTGGGGGTCTCGGTACGGATCAACCTGAACCTGCCGAACCGGCGTCTCTTCGACGGCTTCGAGGCGCGTGTGGCGTTGGCCAAGGTCTTCCGCCGCCACCGTCCGAAGGTCGTGCTGGGTTTCGGCGGCAAGACGGTGATGGCCTCGCCGGACCACTATCAGGCCATGCTCATCACCGACGCCGCTGTGTTTTATAGCCGGCTTACGAAGTGGGACGAACACTTCGACGGCTTACCCGTTCATTCGGTGACCACGCAGCTCGCTTTTCCTATCGCCCTTCACGGATTGGACTTGCCCGAGTCTTCGGGGTACATTGTCACGAACATCGGGTCGACCCTCTCGGCGAAGCTGGATTCGGTGCGCTGCTACGTGAGCCAATTTCCGGCGACGAAGGCCGGAATCTTCCAGGCGATCGAGGCGATGAACCGCTATCATGGCCACACGGCGGGATTCGAAGCCGGTGAACTGTTCCTGACGTATCGATCGATCGGCGTTGACGACCTCATGCGCTGGGCCTGCCCAGCCCTCGCGAAGACGTGACCCACGCATGGTTGATGACGCCGGGCGTCGGTCGTAATTTTTTCACTACTCGCCCATCCCGCGACGCTCGCGGGAGGAGCAACACCCTGAGCCGAAGTTCCCTCCCCCCCCCGCCACACGCGCGCAGTCCTGAGGCGCGGGCGAGAACCTCGGCGAATCGTCGACAAGGCGGACGCGGTGAAGAACTGGCTTTCCCGCTTATGGGATTCATTGCGAGGATCTGGCTCTTCCGCGGAGCCTCATCGCGACCTCGGCGCGACTGACGATTTCCCGACTCCTTCCTCCATCTCGCTCTCGCCGACGGGCCTGAAGCTCAAGGTCGGGGTCGTCTCGACCGTGGGGAATTATCGTCCCCAGAACGAGGACAATTT
>JBFWRA010000263.1:0-6151 GCA_050249155.1 Isosphaeraceae bacterium
AAGGGAGAAGCGCCTTCAGGACGCGCCGGGCGGCATCCCGGTGAGCCACGCGGCTCGGTTCGGTCGCGCCGTCGCCCAGGGCCGCTTCCAGGAACGCCACGCCGATCCCCTCCGCGCCGCCGACGCGCTCCAACGTTTTCGACGTCCACTCCTTGTCGCGGAACATCTCGGCGAAGAGCGAGAGCCGGGCGGGGGAGACTTTTCCCGACTCGGCCATGCCGTCGACGGCCCTGGCGAGGAAGGAATTCTGGTCGGAGGAGAGTTCCCCGGTGGCCGGCAAGCGGCCCAGGGCGCGACCGAATCGTTCGAGCACGCCGGTGGCGTGCTCCAGCTCGAATCGGTCCACTCCCATGTAGTTCACGCCCTCGACGACGGGCTCCTCGACCGCGCCCATGAACCGCATCGCCGCCATCAGGAAGTCGTCTCGGACCACCAGCAGGGTCTGGATCGCCAGGCCGTCGCATTGCCTGAGCATTTCCGCCAGTCCACGATTTTGATCGGCCCAATGCGACTGCAGCCACTGTTCGAACTGGTCGATGACGATCAGGACCTTCTTGCCCCGTCTCAACGCGGGCGATTCGCGCAGCGACTTCAGGGCCTGGACGGTGGTTTTCTGATCCGGAAGGTCTCGGAAGACCTTGCGCAGCTCCCGGTCCAGGCGTTGCTCGGTGGCCAGCGGGGCGGCCTCGATGACCAGCGGGTAAACGTGCGACGCCAGGCTGGGGAGCAGCCCCGCGAGGATCATCGAGGATTTGCCAGAACCGCTGGGCCCGTAGATCAGTCCAACGGAGAACGCCTCGCCGGCGCGGGTCGCCTCGATTCGTTCCTTCCAGGATTGAAGCGGTTCGGGCAAGCCGTCACGCCCCGGGAGACCGGGCAGCAAAGAGAGGAACTGGGCGTGGTCCCTGGCGACGAACGGGCGAAGGCCGCGAGGAGCCACCTCCATGATCGCCGCGCCCGGGGCGACGGTCACCGGCCTCTGGTCGCGCGCCGCCTCGTCGTCGAGCCAGGTTCGCAGGTCGCTGGCGAGGTCCGCGGCCGTGCCGTACCGCCCGGCCATCCGACGGGACAGGCACTTCAGGCAGATGCGTTCCAGTTCGCGGGGTACCGATTCGTCGATTTGCCGGGGAGGCTTCGGAGCGCGCCTGCGGATCTCGTCGAACACCTTGTCCCGAGTCGTTCCCCGAAAGGGGAATCGTGACGTGAGCATCTGATAAAGAATGACGCCCAGCGCCCAGACGTCGGTCCGGCCGTCCAGCCGGTGGGACTCGCCGCGGACCTGCTCGGGGGCCATGTAGAGCACGGTGCCGGCCACTTCGCCGGCGTGGGCCTCCATCGCGTCCTCGTGCAAGGCCAGGCCGAAATCGACGATCCGGGGATTTCCATCGTGGTCGATCAGGATATTGGTGGGTTTCAGGTCGCGGTGGACCAGGCCGGCCAGGTGCGCGACGTGAATCCCCTCGGCGACGGTCGCCAGGAGCGCGGCCAGACGGCGATGGTCGACCCGCTCGCTCTTCAGGAACGTCGACGACGGACGTCCCTCGATGAACTCCATGACGATGAACCAGTGGCCCTGGTCGTCTCGCTCCAGGTCGAACACCTTGACGATCGCCGGGTGGTTGATCCGGGACGCCTTCCGGGCCTCGTCCTGAAACCGCTCGGAGCGAACCGGGTCGTCTAGGACGCCTGGGTTTGGCACCTTGATGGCGACGAATCGATCCCGCTCCGTGTCTCTGGCCTGATAGACGGTTCCCTGGCCCCCCTTGCCCAGACGCCGGATCACCTCGTACGGGCCAATTTTCGAAGGCGTGGGATCCACGATCGTGGATGGCGAGGAGTACGCGACCGTCACCCCCTCGTCCATGGCGAGGGTTCCCGAGTCGGTCGCCTCGGCCCGCTCCGCGGTTTCGGGCCCTCGCGGCTCCACGCTGAGCGTCGTCTTTCGTTCGGGGGGTGCCGTCTGGTCCTCGCCAGGAACGCGTTCGGTACTCCTGGAATCGCGAGGGGGCCCCTGACCGACCAGGGGCCGCGCCGTCGCGTCGAAGACCGACACGAGGAGGGACCGGTCCCCGGGGAACCGGTCGAGGTACTCCTCCAGTGCGGGGGCCTCTCCCTGTTCAACGCGGTGCTGGACCTCGAGCTCCAGGAGCTTGCGCAACGTCACGGCGCGCTCGCGACCTTCGAGGTTCGCGACGCGGACCTCCAGGGTTCGGCGCTGACCGGCTCGCAGTTCGAGCTTGAACTCCTCGAGCGCGGCCAGGACACGGCCCGACAGTGGCTCGGGAAGCTCCCCGGAACTCGAACCCAGAAGTTCCGTGGGGTCGGAGAGGTCGGACGAACTCATCGCACCGCTCTTTCTCAGGCGACGACCCGACTCACGTCCCCGCGCGCAAGTCACCTCGGCGACGAGGAATTGACGTCCGTGCGACAGTGCGACCGATTATATCGGCGCGTTCGTGGACGAGCGAACGTTTTCGGAAGATCCCCCCGGCCGAGGCGTCCCTCACCCAGGGAGGCTCTCGACGCTGGACCGGCCCGCCTCCGATCCTGTAAGCTCTTCGCGAGATGGAATTCGGATCTGGACGAGCTCGGTCGCGAACGGGGGGGACACGGCGTTGAAGAGCTTCGACTACGCGGCACCGGCGACGCTCGCCGAGGCGACGGAACTTCTCGCCTCGGCCAGCGGAACGGCCAGGGTGCTCGCCGGGGGGACCGACCTCATCGTCCAGCTTCGAGAGCACCTTCGGGACGCCGACCTCGTGGTCGACGTCAAGAAGGTTCCCGAGCTCATGGCGATGACGTACAGCCCCGAGGGGGGGTTGAGACTCGGGGCCTCGGTTCCCTGTCACCGGATCTATGACGACCCCGAGGTCGCGCTCGCGTATCCGGCCCTGGCCGACGCCGCCAGGATCGTCGGAGGCTGGCAGATCCAGACCAGGGCGAGCGTCGGGGGCAACCTCTGCAACGCCTCGCCGGCGGGAGACACCATTCCCCCACTGATCGCGCACGGGGCGCGTTGCGTGGTGGCGGGGCCAGGCGGCACCCGCGAGATCCCCGCGGAGGATTTCTGCGTCGCCCCCGGCCGCAACGCCTTGAACAAGGGGGAGCTTCTGGTCACGATCCTTCTCCCCGCCCCGGCGACGCGTTCCGGTTCGGCCTACGAGCGGTTCATCCCTCGCAACGAGATGGACATCGCGGTCGCGGGGGCGGCCTCGTGGGTCCGGCTGGACCCCTCCGGGGAAACGATCGTGGAGGCGAGGATCGCGCTGGCGGCGGTGGCGCCCAGGCCCGTCCTCGCCACCGAGGCGAGTGATTGGCTGGCCGGTCAACCGATCGGCGAGAAAACCTACGCCCACGCGGGGGAACTCGCCAGGCGAGTCGCGACGCCGATCCGCGACATGCGGGGAACGGTTCCGTTCCGAACCCACCTGGCGGGCGTCCTGACCCAGCGGACTCTCGCCGCCGCCGTCGCCCGCGCCAAGGCGTGAACGCCGTCACCTTGAAAGGAACCGATTCGTGGCGAAGAAAATCCATGTGACGGCGACGGTCAACGGCGAGTCGTCGGAGTTTCTCTGCGAGGCCCGACAGAGCCTGCTGGAAGTCTTGCGCGACACGCTCCGCCTCACCGGGGCGAAGGAAGGTTGCAACAACGGCAACTGCGGCGCCTGCACCGTGCTGCTCGACGGCGTTCCCGTCAATAGCTGCATCGTCCTGGCCGCCGAGGCCGAGGGGACCACGATCGAAACCGTCGAAGGGCTCGCCAAACTGGGGCATCTCCACCCCGTTCAGCGCTGCTTCCTGGAAGGGGCCGCCCTGCAATGCGGCGTCTGCACGCCGGGATTCATCGTCGCCGCGAAAGCGCTCCTCGACAAGAACCCCGACCCGACCGAACACGAGATCCGGTTCGCCCTGGCCAACAACCTCTGCCGCTGCACCGGCTACGACAAGATCGTGAAGGCCGTGCGGGCCGCCGCCCAGGAGCTTCAGAGGGCGTGAGCGATTGGATCGGCCCACGACCCGACGACCCCAGCCACAGGACACGTCCTCATGTCGCACGCGGAAGAACTCTACCTCGGCAAGTCGGATTATCAGGTGATCGGCCGTAGGCCCGTCCGGCACGACGGGGCCGACAAGGTGACCGGGAAGGCCGTCTACACCTCCGACGTCGCCCTGCCAAACCTGGCGCATGGCTCGATCCTGCGGAGCCCTCACGCGCACGCCAGGATCGTCTCGATCGACGTCACCGAGGCGATGGCGGTTCCCGGCGTGCTCGCCGTGGCGACCTCGGACGACTTCCCCGACCTCGTTGACAAGCATGCCTTGATGGGTGAGGCGGGGCTCGTCAACCTGGGCGATCTGGCCGCGAACTGCCTGGCCAGGGGAAAAACCCTTTATCGAGGCCACGCGGTGGCCGCGGTCGCCGCGGTCAATCCCCACGCCGCCGAGGAGGCCGCTCGGAAAATCAAGGTCGAGTACGAGGTCCTCCCCTCGGTGACCTGGGTCCTCGACGCCATGAAGGAGGACGCCCCGATCCTCCACGAGAACCTCCGAACCGACACGATGGGACAAAAAGGGGAAGTCCCCACGAACGTCGCCTCGCACCTGATCTTCGAACAGGGCGACGTCGAGGCCGGCTTCCGCCAGGCCGACGTGGTCGTCGAGCGGGAATTCCGCACGGCCAGCGTGCATCAAGGGTACATCGAGCCTCACGTCTCCGTCGCGCTCTGGAACGAGGACGGCCGGGTCAAGATCTGGACGGCCACGCAAGGGGCGTTCAACTGCCGGCAGCAGGTGGCGGAACTCCTTCAGGTTCCGCTCTCGCGAGTCCTGGTCGTTCCCTGCGAGATCGGCGGCGGGTTCGGCGGCAAGATCACCGTCTATCTCGAACCGGTCGCCGCGATTCTAAGCAGGAAATGCGGCAGGCCGGTGAAGATCGCGATGCGGCGAGACGAGGTCTTCGAGGCCACCGGCCCGACGCCCGGCTCGTTCATCCGGGTCAAGCTCGGCGCGAAGCGGGACGGCACGCTCGTGGCGGGGGAAGCCTGGCTGGCTTACGACTGCGGGGCCTTCCCGGGAGGCGTGATCGGCCCTGGCTGCATGTGCGTTTTCAGTTGCTACCAGATCCCCGACGCGCGCGTGGAAGGCTTCGACGTCTGCGACAACAAGCCCAAGACCCAGGCGTATCGCGCCCCGGGCGCGACTCAGGCCGCGTTCGCCTGTGAACAGGTGATCGACGAACTCGCCCAAACTCTCGGGATCGATCCGATCGAGTTCCGCCTCAAGAACGCGGCGAAGGAAGGCACTCGAAGGGTCGACGGCCCGACCTATCCCCGCGTGGGACTGGTCGAGTGTCTCGAAGCCGCGCGAAACAGTGAACACTGGAAGTCGCCGCTGGTCGGCCCGAACCGCGGGCGAGGGATCGCGGCGGGGTTCTGGTTCAACATCGGCGGCGCGTCGAGCTGCTCGGCCTCCGTCAACGACGACGGAACCGTGAATCTCATCGAGGGCTCGACCGATATCGGCGGCACCCGGACGAGCATCGCGATGCAGCTCGCCGAGACGCTCGGCGTCTCGGCCGAGGACGTCCACCCGCAAGTCGGGGACACCGATTCCGTCGGCTTCACCTTCTTGACCGGCGGCAGCAGGGTGACCTTCGCCACGGGCCTGGCGGCCTACCGCCTGGGCCTGGACCTCCAGGACCAGATGGTCCAACGCGCCGCGGCGGTCTTCGGCTGCGATCCGAAAGAGATCACCGTGGAGAACGGCGTCTACAGGCGGAACGGCCAGTCGCTCGGATTCAAGGAACTCGCGTCGAAGATCTCCGAGCACAAGCTCAACCCCGTTCAGGGCCGCGCCTCCGTCGCCCCCGAAGGGTCGACCAACGCCTTCGGCGTGCATATCGCCGACGTCGAGGTCGACCCCGAGACCGGCAAGGTCACGATCCTGCGCTACACCGCCATCCAGGACGCCGGCAAGGCGGTCCACCCGAGTTACGTCGAAGGCCAGATGCAAGGGGGAGCCGTCCAGGGCATCGGCTGGGCCCTGAACGAGGAATACTACTTCGACGACCAGTCCAGGATGCGCAACGCCAGCTTCCTCGACTACCGGATGCCCACCTGCCTGGACGTTCCGATGATCGAGACCATCATCG